>NZ_VWWH01000012.1:0-129460 GCF_011753045.1 Burkholderia sp. Ap-955 | reverse complement strand
TCGTGCCGTCCTTGCCCTTGCACAGCTCCTCGACCACGCGCAGCAGGTTGGTCGCATACAGCGTCGACGACTGTCGTGCCAGGCGCGACGCGAGATCCGTGTAGCCGACGATGGTCACGCCATGACGCACCACGGCTTCGCCCGGCACCGTCAGCTCGCAGTTGCCGCCTTGCTCGCCGGCCATGTCGACGATCACGCTGCCCGGCTTCATCGACTGCACCATCTCGGCCGTGATCAGTTTCGGCGCCGGCTTGCCGGGAATCAGCGCGGTGGTGATGATGATGTCCGCCTCCTTGGCCTGCTGCGCGTACATCGCGCGCTGCGCCTGCTGGAAGCCTTCGCTCATCACCTTCGCGTAGCCGCCGCCGCCCGAGCCTTCTTCCTCGTAGTCGACCTTGACGAATTCGCCGCCCAGCGACTTGACCTGGTCGGCCACTTCCGCGCGCGTGTCGTTGGCACGCACGATCGCGCCGAGGCCCGCGGCCGTGCCGATCGCCGCGAGGCCGGCGACGCCCGCGCCGGCGACGAACACCTTGGCCGGCGGCACCTTGCCCGCGGCCGTGATCTGCCCGTTGAAGTAGCGGCCGAACGCATGGGCCGCCTCGATGACAGCGCGGTAGCCGCTCACGCCGGCCATCGACGTGAGGGCATCCATCTTCTGCGCGCGCGACAGCGTGCGCGGCAGCGAATCGATCGCCAGCACCGTGGCCCGCTTCGCGGCCAGCTGCTGCATCAGTTCAGGGTTCTGGGCCGGCCAGACGAAGCCGATCAGCGTGCCGCCCTCGCGCATCAGCGCGACTTCGTCGCTGCTCGGCGGGCGCACCTTGAGGACGATGTCGCTGCGGCCCCATAGGTCGGCGGCCGTCGGCACGACTTCGGCGCCGGCCGTGCGGTAGTCGTCATCGCTGAAGTTCGCGCCGGTGCCGGCACCGCTTTGCACGGCCACCGAGAACCCGAGCTTGATCAGCTTTTCGACCACGTCGGGAACGGTCGCTACGCGCCGCTCCTCGTGGGCCGTCTCCAGAGGGACCCCAATCAGTAATGTCATATCCTGAACTGTCAGTAGTGGCCGTCGCGAGGAATTACGGCCTGCGTTTCACGTCACCCAACTCAATCCGTGTACGACTTTGCTCCGCGCGCAGCTTGGCACTACCGCGCAGATTTCACAAACGATCGAGCCTCTAATCGATTGTCTTGTCAGGGAAAACCGGTTCGTGCTCTTGCCTGATTATGCTGACGAATATCGGGCGTATGTGCCGATCGGATAAAACCCGTCAAGCATATCTTGTGCCAGAGTCTTTCCAAAATTTATATTTTGAATCGACGCGCATTCAATCCATGAATCCCCTGTCTGGACATAACGGGCCCGGCACACTCCCGCTCACCGGCCAGCACCGCCCTGCACGGCCTGCCAGCGCGTGAATCCGTTTGAAACTCGAATAATCGGCGAGCGACACACGAGCACCGGAATCGGTTTCATCGGAAATCTCCTTGCTTGTCGGCACAATGCCATTTGTCGCGCGCCAACGACATAATCCGTGTGGCCGACGCGCTTCAGTGCCGGCGAGTTTAATGGAGAACGCTGACTGACTGCCGGGCCCCATCCGGTGACGATCATTCACGCAGCGCGTCGACGTGGGCACGTATGCGGCGCGCGGCTTCCTCCGGCGTGCAGGTCGATGTGTCGATGCGCAGCGAGTAGGGACGGGAGAGGTTGCCGGTTATCCGGTTGTCTCGTTGCCGCGCTAGATCAGCTCGGCGACGCGCACGATGACGAGCGCGGCCGGAACGAGCACTGCTTGCGCACACAACGTGCCGAGCACGCGCGCGCCCGCGAGCGTCGTGATGGCGCGCCGAAAGCTGTTCTCCGAGATCCGCCCTTCGATGACGTCGTCGGTCATGACGGAAACCTGCGGGTCGATGACGACCGCCAGCACGACGGTCGCGAAACCGTTGATGACGGACGACAGGTTCGCGCACGTCACTCTCAGGTCGGGCTTCAGGTAGCCCGCATACAGCGACGCGAACACGCCGACCGTCCAGATCGCCATCGCGGCGACGTTCAGCGCAATGACGCTCCACGACACACCGGTGTTCGCGGTCAGTTGCGTGACGTTCTGGCTCGACGGCAGTCGTGCGCCGACGCGAAGATAGTTGATGCCCGCACGACTGCACGCATCCAGCAGCAGGCGGGGAATCGAGCGATTCGCCTGGAAGTGTTCGACGGCGCGACTGAAATAACGCTGGAACGTCGGGATCAGGAACGTCCCGACGACGGTTGCCACGGTGGCGGACAGCAGGAACCACCGGAAGTCGGCCAGCAACCCGCTCCCCATCCGGTGCGCGATGTCCATTTCAACGCGTTTCGCGATGAACGGCCCTTGAAAGGAATTGGCCGTTCGGGACACGAGCGCGATGATCCCGAACAACGAAAACGACAACGCGATGCGACGCGTGCGCACGCCGGCGATCCGCACGGCATAAGCCAGCGTCGCGATCACATGGATGACGAAGGTAAGCCCGCAGATGATCCAAAGCTGACTGTCCATGCTGGTGCCGCGTGCGTGACGGGATCACGAGTGTACCCGAGCGCGGCGCATCAGCCTGGCGAGGCCGCGTTCGCAGGCGTAGCGGTTGGGCGATGAGCGTCAGGCGCTGCCGTGGGGCGCCAGTCCGCGGGCTTCATTCAACATCCATGTCGCGAAGGCCCGCAACGGCCCCTCGGCCAGCTCGATCGGTTCGGGCAGCACGAGGCAGAAGTTTTTCGTGATCGTCTTGCCCTCCGGCCAAGGCGCAACCAGCCGACCCTGCTCGAGCTCCGCGTCGATGTAAAGGCGCGGCACCAGCGCGACCCCCAGGCCGGCCAGCGCCGCTTCGATCAGCATCGAATGAAGGTCGTAGCGCGCACCCACCGCCGAATTGGTCAGCACGATGCCGGCCTCCTGCGCATAGGCCTGCCACGCGTCGGGATTCTGTCGCCGATGAAGACGCGGCAGTGCATCCAGCGACGGATTCGCCCCGGCGCCGGCGAGCAGCGCCGGACTGCAGACGGGCACCAGCACTTCCTCCAGCAGCGGATGCAGATGCATCCCCGCCCATGCCGGATGCTCGAAATGAATCGCTGCGTCGAACCCGCTTCCGGCCAGCAGGAACGGCTCCATCCGCTCGGCGATATGCACGGTGATGTTCGGATGCCGCACCTGAAAATGTTTCAGCCGCGGGATCAGCCAGCGCGTGGCGAAGGTTGGAATGGCGGCGATATCGAGGCTCGCGCCTTCGATCGGCTGCCCCATCAGGTACAGGCTGTCCCGTTCGAGCCGATCCAGAATCTCGCGAACCTGCAGCGCGTATCGCGCACCGTTCGGCGCCAGCCGTACCCGATTGCCGATCCGCTCGAACAGCGTGACGCCCAGGAACGCCTCCAGCCGGCCGATCTGACGGCTGACGGCGCCCTCGGTCCGGGCCAGCTCCTCGGCGGCTCGGGCAAAGCTGCCGTGTCGGGCCGCGGCTTCAAACGCCTGGAGCGCGGAATTGCTCGGGATCTTGCGGGACATGGACGTCTCGTTGGTCGGAGTGTGTTCACCGCCAGCTTGAGCAAATATCACTGAAGGCTGACTTTATTTCGCTTTAAGGCGCGGAATGGCGAGCTTAGCATTACGTTAACGCACTGAACATCACATGTTCCCAGATGGATGTGCATCCTGCCCAAAGGACGATCCCATGATCTACACCGTGGAATGCAGCTTCGCCGACCTCGACAGCGAAGCCGAATGGAACGACTTCTACAGCCTTGAAAAGCTGCCCGCGCTGATCTCGGTAACGGGGTTTCACACGTCGCAGCGGTTCAAGGCGATCACCGGCGGTTGCCCGGTCTATCTGGCGATCCACACGATCGACGGCCTCGATGTCCTGACCGGCGACGAATATCGCCGCAAAGGCGGCGGCAATTTCGCGAAGTGGCAACGACACATCACCGACTGGCACCGGAATCTCTACAGCGATATCGGCTGCGCGCCGGCGGTAAACGGCGGTGAACATCTCGCACTGAGCGCCGGCGGCCCTGATTCGTTGATTCGATTGGGCCTCCAACCGCTGGCCATGCAGGCCGTTGCGCTCGAGAAGTTTCCGGCGCGCCGTTGGCTCGCCGTCGTGCCACGGAACAGCGCGCGGCTTGTCGAGGCGCTCCCGGAAGGCATCCACCTTTACGCGCCGATGACGGAGCAGTTGACGAGCACACGCGCCCTTTCGATTGCACAGGAGTAGACCGCGATGCCGAACGTCACTATCTCGATCGATGCGAAGCGGATGCCGGCTGATGACGATCTCGCCGAGTTGTCGCGCGATTGCGTTGAGCTCTGCACGCAGGTGCTTGAGGCTGAACTCAAGAACGTCCACGTCATTTTTCTAGCGGTTCGGCACGGGCATGGGCATCCCGTCTTCGCCGACATCCGGTATCGCGTCGGGACGCCTCGCACGCCGGAGGTCATGAACCGGTTCATGGAAGCGCTGGATCAGGCGATCGTTCGCCGCACTGGCCTCACCGCGCGCATTCGGTGCTTTGGTTACACCGCGTCGACCATTCACGCTCGCAACTAGCCGATTCGGAGCAATACGATGTCCACCCTTACCTTTCCTGTTCAGCAAGTCGGGGATTTCACGATCACCGCCATCAGCGATGGATATCTCACTGCCAGCCTCGACTTCCTGTCGAATATCGATTCGGATGACGCATCAAAAATGCAGCGTGATGCCGGACAGAAAGAGCCGGCAGCCGTTCATATCAATTGCTACGTCGTACGCGGAGCAGGCCGCACCGTTCTCATCGATGGTGGGGCTGGCGGGTTCAAGCAATGGGGTGGCCAACTCGAAACGAACCTGGCGCTTGCCGGCATCGAACCCGCTGCGATCGACACCATCCTCCTTACCCATGCGCATCCCGATCACGTCGGTGGGCTGGTGAACGATGCGGGCCAGGCCGCGTTTCCACATGCGGAGCTGGTCGTGCATCAGCGAGAGATCAAGTTCTGGCAGGACGACGGAAATCTCAGTCGCGCCAGTGAGCGGGCTCGCGGCAACTTTGCGAAGGCGCGTCAGGTGTTCGATGCCTATGACGACCGGCTTCGCATGTTCGAAGATGGACAAGTGCTCCCCGGCATCAGCGCGCTGCCGCTGCCGGGACACACCGATGGGCACACTGGATATGTTCTTGAATCCCGCGATCAGGGCCTGCTTGTGTGGGGGGACGTGGTGCATTTTCCGCATATCCAGATTCAGCGGCCGGACGTATCGATTGCGTTCGACCACGATGCATCGCTGGCAGTTGCTACACGGTCACGCCTTCTCGACCAGGTCAGCGCGGACGGGCTTCTGATCGCCGGCATGCATCTGGGGGAACTCGGGTTCGCACGCATCGAGCGCACGAACGGTGGGTATGGGTTGCTTTACGAGCACGAAGGCTGAAGCCACACGTGTACGGACGTGCGATGCCGCCACCTGACGCCGAAATGCATGCGTCATCCGTTTGATCCAAGTGGCGTTTTTTGAGGGTTATACGACCTTTGCGCCATTCGCTTCGCGTTCCATACTGCACGTGAAGATCGAGCAGGGAAAGGCACAAACGCCATCGCGTCTTGAGCTTTCGGCCCGATCCATCACGACGTAGAAAGGAGCAGAAGATGAGGCTTAAAGACAAGTCGGCGTTAATCACCGGTGGTACCAGTGGCATCGGTCTTGCCACCGCGAAGCGGTTCATTGCGGAAGGCGCCCGCGTCGCGGTGACGGGTCGCGACGAGGCGGTGTTCGAGCGCGTGAAGGCCGAACTCGGCGAGCATGCGCTCGTTCTCAAGGGCGACGTCCGTTCGATCGAGGACATGCGGGCGATTGCCGCCGAGATCGACGAGAAGTTCGGCGGCCTGGATGTCGTGTTCGCGAACGCCGGCTGGGCGTTCCCGTCCGCCGTCAACGATATCGACGACGCGCTGTACGACGAGATCATGGACATCAACGTCAAAGGCGTGGTGTTCACGCTTCAAGCGGTGCTGCCGCAATTGCGAAAGGGCTCGTCGGTCATTCTCAACACCTCGTTCGTCGCGCAGACCGGCAAGCACGGCATCTCGTTGACGGCAGCCGCGAAGGCCGCCGTGCGATCGCTGGCCCGCAGTTGGTCGTACGAGTTTCTCGACCGGAAAATCCGTTTCAACGCGATCGCGCCCGGCGCAATCGACACGCCGCTGCTGACCAAGTGGGGCATGCCGGACGAATGGGTTCGCGACCGCAAGGCCGAGTTCGCCGACGCCATTCCGGTGGGCCGCATGGGCAAGGCCGAGGACATCGCCAACGCCGCACTCTATCTCGCCAGCGACGAATCCTCGTACGTCATCGGCACCGAACTGGTCGTCGACGGCGGCGCCTCGCAGCTTTGAGCCTGCGGCGCCCGATTCCGGCGCCCTGCGTGTCATCGCGGCTCATCCGCCTATCCGACCTCACGTCCGCGACGCTGTGAGTCGCGGCGGCTATTTCATCCGGCCCAGCCTGGTAGCGCTCGCAGCGGGGCCGACGTGCAAGGAGAAATGATCTTGACCGACAGTAGCGAAAACAATGCTTCCGGATCGCCACTCACCCGAGCCGGTCGTTCGCGCCGCGACGTGCTCAAGTTCGGCAGCATCGCGACGCTCGGCGCCGTCCTCGGTGGCGGCGCCCTGCTTGGACACGCCGCGCCTGCGCTTGCACAGACCGGCGGCGACGGCGCACTTGCCCCGAATGACCCGCTCAATATCCTGATCGTCAATTACGACGGCGGCACGTTGCTCGACTTCGCCGGCCCCAGCGAGGTCTTCCATCGGCTACCGAATACGAACGTTCGCTACGCGAGCCTCGATGGCGGCAACGTGACGCTCGAATTCGGCGTCGTGTACGGCAAGACCGAGCGGCTGGCCGATATCGACAAGACAGACGTGCTGCTGGTCCCCGGCGGGTCCGACCTGTCGGCGCCGATGCGCCCCGCCTATCAAGCGCAGATCCGGCGTCTGGCAGAAAGCGCCAGGCACGTGACGTCCGTCTGCAACGGATCGCTCGTGCTGGCCGCAACGGGCATTCTCAACGGCAAGCGAAGCGCCTGCCACTGGGCCTTCGTCAACAAGCTGGCCGAATATGGCGCCATTCCCGTGCCCGATCGCTTCGTCGAAGACGACAACGGCCGGTTCATGAGCGGCGGCGGCGTGACGGCCGGCATCGACTTCGCCCTTCGCGTGGCGGCGAAGCTGCGCGGTCGCCAAGCCGCCGAATTCACGCAGCTCGTGATCGAATATGATCCCGCGCCGCCGTTCCACTCCGGCCATCCGAGCGATGCGCGGCCGGAAGTCATCGCGATGGTCGACAAGAAACTGCCCGGTGCATCCAGGGGGCTCGCACGCGTCCCAGGCGTTCGTTGAAACGCTTTCAGGCAATGTGAGCCAGTTCATCGACAGACTGCGAGGAACACCGCAATCGACATTGCCTGCTTCATCCTTCAATTTTCGCAGTCCTCTCGATTCAAACCATGATCGGAAATCACTCGATGCAACAGACTCGTATTTTCACTGCCGCTCTTGCAGCCTGCGTCACCTTTTTCGCGTTCGCCGCGCCGGCGACTGCCGGTGGTTCGCAACGCCCGCCCGAAGCGGCCATCAAGGCCGAGAATGCGCGATGGGCGGATGCCTTTGCGCGTGGGGATTACGAGGCCATCGGCCGCCTCTACACCCGCGACGGCACGCTCTTGCCGCCCGGAGGCGACAAGGTCACGGGAAGCAGCGCGATCGTCGGGTACTTCAACAAGGGGTATGCCGGATCAAAGCCCGCCACCGTATCGTTCAGCAATGACGAGTTCTACGGTAACGACCGGGTCGTGACGGAGGTGTCGGATGTGGAGGTCCACGACCACGATGGCAAGCTCAAATTCCGCGGCAAGCAGACGCTCGTCTTTCTGAAAGAGGGCGGCGCGTGGAAGTTGCATCGCGACATGTGGAACGATTACGGCCCGCTGACGCCGGACGGCCATTGAGCGTCTGGCGAAATGCATGGCGACCTGCCCGGAGCGCCGCTAGGGCGTCAGGGATAGCGTTCAGAATTCGCTTTGCCGCACTGAGCCATCAGCATGGAGCCGATGCGGTGCAAGCAGTGCGGCACCTCGCTCGAATGCAGCGCGGCGTTCGGCATAAAGAAAGGCACCGATTGCCTGCCCGCGCGGACGGCTTTTGCGCTCATGCAATGGCCTCGCCCATCAGTCGTTCACGCATCATCCATCGGTTGCGCAGGGCGACCAGCGTAGGCCATTGCTGCGTGTTCTTCATCGGCCACGATGGCGCACCTTCAGATGCCGCCGTGCGCGGCGATGAACATGGCGACGGCCGCCCGGGAATAGGATTCGATTTCGTTGTCGTCCATCGCTCTCGCCTCATCGAAGCGTGCGATAAGCAGGAGATCGGATCCTTTGAAAAGCGCGGCAAACAAGCGGGCGGACCTGAGCGCATCGGGTACGTTCAAGATCGCTTTCGCGTGCAACTGACGCAACACGGCCTCGATTTGGGCGATGACATGGGCGGGCCCGGCTTCGTAATGGAGCTTGCTTAACGACTTTTGATTCGTCTTGTCGGCCAAAACCATGGCTTCGACACTGCGGACATCGGGACTCAACAGCGTGCGAAGCAGGGATGATCCCACCGCCATGAGTTGGTCTTCTGCCGAACCGTCGACGCCTTCAAAAAGGGCCTGTGGTGCGAACTGTTGACAGTGGGCCGCCATGGCCGCGCTGAACAGCGCCTCCTTGTTCTCGAAATGCCGATAGATGCTGAGCTTGGATATCCTCGCCCGCTGGGCGACCTTGTCCATGGTCGTCGCTTGAAAACCCAATTCCACAAAGAGTTCGCAGGCGGCGTCGACGATCGTTTGGCGAAGCGCCTCGTTGGCGGGCCGGCCGCGCCGGCCCTGGTTATTTTCGGTCACGACAATTCCAGTACTTGACAGTATTCAAATTCTCACACTACGATACCATTCAGTATCTTAAATGTGCAAGCCAAGGGCAGCGTTCAACCGGGTGTCCCAGCCAGGTTTCCCTGGGCTGTCCGGCGATATCGAATGCGGCATTGTCCAGCCGGGGATTGCAGCCATGGGCAATTTTCACGCCAATGCCGAAGCACTGCTCGCTGACCGTCTCAAGCTGGTATCGCCGGACGATATTGCCCACCACGCCCAGCTCGCCTCCATCCACAACCCGGAGCCCCTCACCATGAATGACGTCATCATCATCGGCGGCAGCTTTGCCGGCCTTGCCGCCGCCCTGCAGCTCGGCCGGGCCCGCCGCAAAGTCACGGTTCTCGATACCGGCCGGCCGCGCAACCGCTTTGCCGGTCACTCGCATGGCCTGCTCGGCCACGATCACAAGCCGCCGCTGGACATCCTGGACGAGGCACGGCAGCAGCTGTCGCGCTATCCAACCATCAGGCTCGTCAATGCCCGGGCAGAGAGCGTGACGGGCGCCATCGACGATTTCTGCGTCGTCACTGACGATCACGAAAGCCTGAGGGCGCGCCGCTTGATCCTGAGCTATGGCGTCGCCGACCAGATGCCCAATGTTCCGGGCTTTGCCGAAAGCTGGGGCACATCCATCGTACCCTGCCCCTATTGTGACGGCTTTGAAGTCGCTGACCAGCATTGGGGCCTCGTCTGGTCCAGCCCGCAGTCGCACCAGTCTGCCAGGCTGTTCCGCGATTGGACTGACAAGTTGACTGTCTTCGCCGATGGTCATGACATTGCGCCCGATATCCAGGCCGATCTGGCGCGCCGCAACATACCAGTCGTCGAAGGCCGGATCGTCGAGATCGCCCATCACAACGGCCGTATCGCCACCGTCAACCTCGATACCCGCCGCCATGTCGCGGTCGACGTCCTGTTCGCCCATCCGCGCAACAAGCAGTCCGCAAGCCTGCATGAATCGCTGGGACTCGCCACGGTCGATACACCCACCGGCATCGTCCTCAAGGTCGACGAGCGCCGCCAAACCAGCATGCCCGGCATCTACGCCGCCGGCGACCTCGCCACGCCCTTCTTGCCCTCGGTCACCCAGGCATCGTCGCAGGGCGCGATGGCGGGTATTTTCGCCCAGCAGTCGATGCTGGTTTGAGAGCACCGATTCCCTTCTCCGGTTGCATCGTCGCCTTCGAAAGGTTGGCGTCGATCGGCGCGGTGAAGGACGGATCGTCGAGTCAAGGAGATGACATGGCAGAGCAAAGTGCCGATCAGGTCGGTGACTGGAATGGTCAAAGCGGGGCGCGCTGGGTCGCCAACCAGGCCCGGCTCGACGCCATGGTGGCGGTGTTCGGCCAGGCCGCGATAGAAGCCGCCGCGCCCGCGACGGGTGAGCGCGTGCTGGACATCGGCTGCGGCGCGGGCGCGTCGAGTCTGGCGCTGGCTGCCCGCGTCGGCGCGGGAGGGCAAGTGCTGGGCGTCGACATATCCGAACCGCTGATCGGCCGAGCGCGCGCGCTTGCGCGACAGGATACGCCGGCCCTGTTCCAGGTGGCCGACGCCAGCAGCGCCGAGCTGCCCGAGGGCGCGTTCGACATCCTGTTCTCGCGTTTCGGGGTGATGTTCTTCGACGATCCGACAGCGGCGTTCGCCCACCTGCGACGCGCGCTGCGGCCTGGCGGGCGGGTCGCTTTCGTCTGCTGGCGCAGCGCGGCCGAAAACGATTGGGTGCGCGTGCCGATGGGCGCGCTCAAGGGCATCGTCCCGCCAGGCGCGCTGCCCGCTCCCGAAGCGCCCGGCCCATTTTCGTTCGGCGACCGGGGGCGCGTGGCACGCATCCTGACGGCGGCCGGCTTCGCCGATATCGCTATCGCGCCCTTCGATGCTTCCGTCCCGTTCGGCGAGGGCGGGACGCGAGACGCGGCGATCGACGACGCGGTGAAGATGACGCTCGAGGTCGGCCCACTGTCGCGTTTGCTCGCTGATCAGCCCGACGACATCCGCGCCCGCGCCTCGGCCGCGGTTCGTGCCGCCTTCGCGGGCCTCCCCGGCGAGCGGTCGGTGATGATCGACGGCGCGGCGTGGATCGTCACGGCACGCAATCCGGCACGCTGACAGCGATTAACAGGGGGACGCCCCGCTCCGTGGGGCTGTGCGCCTTTGGGCGCTCAGACTGATGTCCCTTCTGGTTGGGAAGCCGCCACTAGCGAGCCAGGGGCTTTGATGGCAGGGTACAGCGTCGCGCGACACTCGAAATCGTCGGCACACTTGATTAGGACTGCAATTCAAAGATTTTACGGGCCTCGCCAGTCGGATAAGGACGCCCGGACAGAGCGTTTCGCGTCATCACGCGCCAGTTCGGATATCTGAACGTATCTTGGAAGGACCTCGGCCAGTCAGCGCGCAGATCGGCCGGCTGACGATGGTCGATCAGCGCGCGCCGTTCGATCGGCTCTCGCGTCGAATCGCTTGCGGCGGGTGCCCATGCAGTTTGATGAAGGCCCGCCGCATCCGTTCCGGGTCGGTGAACCCGACAGCCAGCGCAATCTGTTCGATCGGTTCGCTGCCCCCCTGCAGGCGCAGCCGCGCCGCTTCGACGCGCAAGCGCTCGACCGCCTTCGCAGGTGTTTCTCCGGTTTCCCGACGAAATGCGCGCCCGAACTGTCGCAAACTCAAACTTGCGGCCTCGGCGAGCCGTTCGACAGGCAACGCTTCCGCCAGATGTTCCCGCGCAAAATTCAGCGCGATGCGGATGCGATCCGATTCCGGCTCCATCTGCGACATCGCCGAGAATTGGGACTGACCACCTGGCCGACGATACGGAACCACCAAAAGCCGGGAGACAGCGCGCGCGACCTCCGCGCCCATATCTTTTTCAATCATGCCGAGCGCCAGGTCGATTCCGGATGCGATGCCCGCCGACGTCCAGATGCGGCCCTCCTCGAGATAGATGCTGTCGCCCTCGACCCTGATGCGGGGAAAGCGTGACTGCAATTGGGCAGCGTATCGCCAGTGCGTCGTCGCTCTCAAGCCGTCCAGCAAACCGGTTTCCGCAAGCAGAAACGCCCCCGTACACACGCTTGCCACCCGCGAGGCCCTGGCGCCCAGTTTTCTGGCGGCGGCGATGTTCTCCGGCGTCTGCATCGGATCGATGTCACCGCCCACGAAAATGACGGTGTCGAACGTGCGCCTTCCGATCGGCTTCGTGTCGACCGACAGGCCCGTATTGCCCGGAACCGGGCCGCCGGACTGCGAGATGACGTGGAGATCATAGGGCGCGTGGCCCGCCGCCGTGGCGACCTGGTTGAAGGCCGACAGTGGCCCGCCCAAATCGAGCGCATCGTAGCCACGGCAAACGAAGAATCCGATTCGATGCATGATGACGTCGTTGACTGAAAATCCCGTAAAGTCGCATTTTACGAGGAACCCTCAAATGGCGCCATTCAGCCTGAAATGAGGGAAAAACGTCGTTTACGTCGTGATCGATTGTCCGTATGTCTAGCCGCCAACATCTGCCGGGCCACGATGGCCGTCAGGCCCACCCTACTCCGTATTCACCTTCCGCCACTGCATCGGCGACATCTCGTACCGTCCTCGAAACGCGCGACTGAACGCTGCTTCCGACGAATACCCAACCCGACCAGCGATATCCGAAATCGGCGCGCGGCTGTACCGCAACAACTCCGCCGCCCGATCGAGGCGCCAGGTCGTGAGGTAGCTCAACGGCGCCTGCCCCACAACACGCTGGAACCGGTCCGCAAAAGCCGACCGCGACAGATTCGACAACTCGGCGAGATCACTCACGCTCCACGCACGCCCCGGGTCGGCATGAATGGCCGACATCGCCGGATTGATCCGGCTGTCGATCGCACCGGACAGCCACCCGTGCCCCGCCGAGCCCTCTGTCGCCCAGGTGCGCAGCAACTGGACGAAGATGACATCCAGCAATCGGGAGATCATCGCGGCGGCGCCCGCACGCGGACTCAACGCCTCGTCGAGGATGAAATGGCAGCTCAGCTCCAGCCATTCGAACGGCCGCTCCCGCAACCCCTTCAGCACCAGCACCGGCGGCAGCACGGACAGCAACCGTTGCGACAGCACGCCGTCGAATCCGAAGTCGCCGCACAGCCAGGTGGTGTCGCCGCTCCCGATCGTCAGGCGCTCGCGATCGTAGTACTGTGGCGCGAGATCCGTGACGAGACTCGCGGAGCGGCCCGGCCGGTCGGAGATGACATGGCCGTGGCCATGCATCAGCATGACCAGGTCTCCCTGCGATGCGTGATAGCGCTCGTCGAGCCCCTCCACTTCGATCGCCACGCTGCCGCTACGGATGATGTGCAGACGATACTTGCCGGCAGGAAAGCGCAATCCGAAAGGCGCCGATGCCGCGCACGTGAAGACCGTATTGCCGCGGATGCGGATCAGCTCCAGCACGTCGGAAAAGGCATCCCGCTTGAAGGCGAACGGATCTGCGTCATCGTCCAGCGCCGTCGGCGTTTGAGCAAAGAATTCCGGCTTTTTGGCCATGTCGCGTACTCGGATGGTCTTTATGATGGACACATCATTCACGCTGAACGACGCCGGTGTCAAAGACTATTCTCAACGTGCGTGGCACACGGCAATCGCGTAGTACCCCTTGTTTCGATGCTGGCAAGCATGGGGCAGACGGATCCGGAAACACCGAGGTCTCACAGGCGTGATGTTCGTCATCCAGCAATCACAGGAGCAGGGATATGAATCCGGAAACGCGTACCGACACGGTTGTACTGATTCACGGCCTGTGGATGACGCCGTTGTCGTGGGAACATTGGGTCACGCGCTACGAGCAGCGCGGCATGCGCGTCATCACGCCGGGGTATCCGGGCGTCCAGCCGGG
The DNA here is from genome assembly GCF_011753045.1 of Burkholderia sp. Ap-955. Classification (NCBI taxonomy): domain Bacteria; kingdom Pseudomonadati; phylum Pseudomonadota; class Betaproteobacteria; order Burkholderiales; family Burkholderiaceae; genus Burkholderia; species Burkholderia sp. Ap-955. The sequence continues at coordinate 115,584 of NZ_VWWH01000012.1, read as the reverse complement.
CACGGCCGGCGTCGAGGCCCTCCGCCGCGACCCGTCGCCGCTGGTGAATCTGGGCGTGCGCGAGATCTTCGATCACCTGGCCCGGACCATCGCGGCGCTCGGCACCAAGCCGATCATCATGGGGCATTCGTTCGGCGGCGCGTTCGTCCAGCTTCTTCTCGACGCGGGTTACGGCTCGGCCGGTGTCTCGATCGACGGCGCCGCGGTGAAGGGCGTATGGGCACTGCCGTTCAGCGAGATCAAGGCGACGTTCCCGGTCCTGCGCAATCCGGCCAACCTGCATCGCGCTGTGCCCATTACCGAGAAAGAGTTTCACTACGCATTCACGAACAACCTGAGCCTCGAGGAATCGAAGCGGGTTTACGACCGCTACGCGGTACCCGTGTCGGGGCGCATCCTGTTTCAAGGCGGGTTCGCGAACGTCAACCCGAATGCCCCGACGCGCTACAACTTCGCGAACGGCGATCGCGCGCCGCTGCTCTTTATCGCCGGCGGCAACGACAACATCCTGCCGCCGGCCGTACAGCGCGAGAATTTCGAAAGGAATGCGAAGGGCTCGCGGGCCGTTTCGGCGTACAAACTGTTCGACGGCCGCAGCCACTACACCTGCGGCGAGAAAGGCTGGGAGGAGGTTGCCGATTTCGCGCTCGACTGGGCGCTGGCGCCTGCGGCGGGAGATCTCGGCAAGGGTTGAGTTGCCGGCCAATGGCCCATAAACGGCTATGGCCGTGAATCCACCTGCTATCGTGCAACAACGGTCTTGGCCAGCTCCGCGTCGATGGCGGCGACCAGCGTCGGGTCGTCCGCGGTCGTATCGGGCGAGAAGCGCGCGACCACTTCGCCCGTGCGGCTCACGAGAAACTTCTCGAAGTTCCACAGCACCTCGGGCGCCGGGCTCGGTTGAATGCCGTAGCCTTCGAGGCGCGCACGGAACGGACCGTCGCCGGTCGCCTGCGGCTGCGCCTGGGTGAGCGAGCGATAGAGCGGATGCTTGTCGTCGCCGATCACGGAGATTTTCGAGAACAACGGAAACTTCACGCCGAAAGTGCCGGTGCAGAACGACTGGATCTCCGCATCGGTGCCCGGCTCCTGGCCCTTGAAGTTGTTGGCGGGGAACGCCAGCACTTCGAGACCTTCGGCGCGCTTGCCTTCGTAGAGCGCCTCCAGACCTTCGTATTGCGGCGTCAACCCGCATTTGGACGCCACGTTCACCACCAGCAGCACTTTGCCTTCGTAGGAACGCAGGGTTGTTTGCGCGCCGTCGATGGCGTTGACAGGAATATCGTAAATCGTGCTCATGTCTGCATCCTTCAATTGATCAAATTGATTGGCGAACCGCCGGAATCGCGGTGTATCGCGTTCACTGGAAAACCTTGCACGTCGGTCAGCGAAGGCGCGTTATCGACGCTCGTGATCTGCGCGTAGCGGAGCCCTATCCTACTGGATCGGTCAACTGCTTGCTTGCAGGCGCGGGCCGCAGGGTCAAACAGGCGGCCTCGAAAGACACGAGACTTCGATACCCCGGCTGAGTGCTTGCATAAGCACCGCCTTGTTGCCGAGGTATGCCATGTGCGGATGCGGTGCCTGGCGATATCCGAACCTTGGTCAGAATTCGGAACGCTCTACCACCACCTCACTGATTTGAAGCACGGGTTGTATATCCGTGTATTTGGCGATGTCGGCCATGATCTCCTGCGCGTGCGGGTCGCGGGCCGCCTCGAAAGCTTCAACAGAAGTGCAGACGAAGTCGCACTTGGCCACGTAGACAGGATCAGTGCCCGGAGCGCCGCCTGCGATGCCCTTGTCCACCGTGTAGTACAGACATGCCGCACCGAGCCGCTGCTTCACCATTGGCATGTGCTTCTCGCGGTAGTAAGCATGATCGAATCGCGCGCCTGCGGCGTACGGGTACATGACACTGACTTTGATCATCGGGTTCTCCTGTTGCTGCACGGTAATCGAGGCGCCAACGCTCGCGAGACGACATCGAGGTCGCCAATTTATGGCGTGGCGAAGGCTTTTTGCAGAATCGGCGTACTGATTCTTCTGATTGTAAGCACGGGCGAACCCGTCTTGTCAGTTTGGTGGCGCTGTGTGTCCAACGATGCGGGAGCCGTTCGGCGATGTCGGATGCTTTGAGGGGCGGCAGTCAGGTGAGGACGCCTTGCAGATAGCTGCCGATCGTCATAACCGACAACCGACCGAATGTGAAGCTCGAGTCGTCCCGTTTGGACCGCTGATACACTCGGGCGTCCACGGCAACTTTTCGCGGTCACATGGACACGCGCCTCCCCGGAGCGCCAGTACCCGCCCCTCCAATGATGCAGCAATACCTGGAACTATTCTGATTAGGCTCGGCGCGCAAACCCAAGCCGCGACCTGCGCTTACCCTTTCAAGGATCGCCCGTTACCGACCCGAAGCGGGCATCCCGCGTTTCAGTATTGCTTGTCGTGTAAGTTGGGACTTTCACATCATTCTTCGTGCACTATAAGTTCATAGCCTCCCCCATTTCCGTCTTTCCGCTCCACCATAATGTAGTAAGTGGCATTGGGAGAACTGTCGAAAGACAGCGTCACGGGATCGTCACCGGTTTCCCAATTCGACTTGACGTTCCGCTCGACTGCGTCATAAATCGTGACGCTCGCGTAGAAGCGCTTTCGCAAAATCACCCTTATCGTTCCGGTGGTATGGCTAGGGGTTTTAAGGGTGTAGAACGCGCGATCTTGGATCTTGCTCAATCGCCCCGCTATCGTTTCGCCGAGCATGATTTTATAGGCGGAAGTGATTTCATTGCCAGCCGCTTTCTCCACGCGCGGAGTTGTGGCAGTGGGCGTTGCGTTGGTGTCCTCTATGGGAGGTGTTTGATGGCTGGCATCCGTTGTTGGCACCGTCAGCTCCGGTCTACTCTGCTCCGGTATTGTGTGAGAGACTGACGCGCGTTCTGAAACTGGCGCCTTATCTGAGGAAGAAGGTATCCTCTGCATTTGTTGATGCATACATTACAACGCCAACAGCAACGAATACTGTGCCAAGAATCCCGGAAATTATGCGCCCATGAGAACCGGGCTCAACTTTCCCACTAATATTTCCGACTGCCGCAACAAACAAGAAGATCATCCCGGCAACAACAAATATAGTCGCCAATGGTGCGTTGAATACGCCCTTGACTATCTCACCCATTGTCGTTCTCTAGCTTGCCCTAGGGGCGTTTCAAGAGACAGAATAATTCTTCACACGGATGCCGGCGCTCGATGCAACGTCCTGTCCGCTCGACGTCACTGCACCAAACATTCAATCATCATAGACAAAATATGTCCTCCAGCTTAAGCGAAAAAGTAAGCGATAGTCTGCGTCTGGCCGAAAGGCGAACTTTATACGAAGGCATCGGAGCTGCTGGTAAGCTCGCGAAGCCAAACCTTTTCGTCTGACCTATAACGGCCTTACTACTCGATATCCTCGCAGGCCGCTCGCCGTTGATGCATAGGTTTCTTGGTTTTGTCTGATAATACTCGGATCCAAAAGCTACGCTACAACGCACGCCGACGGATTTCCAGGACGCCCGCAGCCGATAAGCGGCCCTTCGTGATGACGCCGCAGGTTCTAAGTACTTAGCAAAATGGCAACGTCTACGGCCGTGAGATCAGTGAGCGCATTAATAATTCAGATACGTCGCTGGTACGTGAAGTCAATGGTTTTCCTACCCCAGATCTCGGGTGTTGACCCATGCCCCGCTTCATCGATCGTCTCTACAATTAAAATTCAATGACTTGAGATTCGTGATCCTGAGATTTATAGCCAAGCGCCGTAAGTCGTGTTTAGCTTGCGCTCTTCGGAAAATTTCCGAGGCGGCGTAAACGGCTTGCACTTTCGGATCCAAGCGACCTGTCCTCATACATACTCCACTCCTCGAAATGTGGAGGCGGATAAATCTGCGGGGCAGTCGACAACATTCATTTCTCGGACGTTTTAGTTTCGAATGATTGAGCGTATCTCTTCTTTCTAGAAAATTCGTATAGCGCGCACCGAGTATCTGTCCCGGACTGCGCCGGGATTTGACCGGCTCCCCCACCCCTAACTTGAAAAAAGGAAAAGAAATGGCCACTTTGAAACCGCGTCCCGTGGGCCCCACTCACTGGATGACTCGCAAAAACGTACCGAAAGCACCCGCCGATCTTCAACAGCTACGGGCTATAGGGTCCAGAGCGGGTGTTATCCAGATTGTTGCTCCACGACACGTTTACCGACCGGCGTATCTTCGAAGCGCAGAGCAAAATGATCACGAGTTGGTCACTCAGCCGCTGGCATCACCGACGGGCCCAGGAGGAGCGGCGGGTTTTAGAAACCGAGGCGGCAGTCAGCTTCTTCAACCCGAAGTGATGAATGTGTACCTCGGACCGTATTGGGGAGACCAAGGGTTTCTGGAAACGTTTAGTAAGGCTATCGTGGAGTACGGCTACCTGCAGCCGCTTATGGATCTTGGCTACGGAACTGGTCCGGGGCGCTATAACGGATCAGTAGTTGGACCGACGCTGGACTCAGGCTCCATTTTTACCGACTCCGACGCTCAACAGGTAATCAAGTCGCTTATATCGGACGGTACGCTTGTAGCCAACGCGAATAGTCTTTTCATGCTCATACTTCCCGATGGAGTTACATCGCGGTTTGACGGCAACGGGGATGAGTCTTGTAGCGCGTACTGTGGATATCATGACGCATTCTCCTTTAATGGCCTCGACACTGCATATGCCGTGCTTCCTTCTCCCACCGGATGCAATGGTTGTGGTAATGGCGATGTCGGAGATTTCACTGCGGTTTATGGTCACGAACTTGCAGAGGCGGCTACTGACAAGGTTCCTGGGAAAGGGTGGATGGCTGATGATGGCCAGGAGAACGGTGATCTGGAAGCCTGGATATTGTTTGGATGGGGGCCTCCGACAGATCCGCGTCGTTACACTGTTCAAGGTTACTACACCAACCAACGCGGAAATACGGTTGGATCTTGGTCTGGACCGGAAGCTTAAGACGTTTCAATGAAATCGATGTTTCACGACCGGCTGCAAACACGGCGTTGCAGTTTTTGTGTCGATCGAACTCGCTTCGCTTCAGTAGCATGGGGACGCTCGCGTTGCGAAAATATGCTCTTCGATTGTGACGTTGGTTGGTTTTTTTGACCGTGCCCCCCTAAACCTGAGTGGGCACCGGCGCTCATAGCGCGATAATTCGACAAGGGGCGGACTCACGGCAGCCGACCGCTTCCGCCCCGAAGCGGTCAGCCAATTTTCTCGAAGCTGGCCGTTCGATCCAGGCGAGTGTTCGCTCCAAGTGCATCCCAAACTTGCATTCCCCGATACCAACCGACGATGGGGATCAGTGCCGCTGCGCCGAAAATTGAACTCATTAAAATGGCAAGTAGATGCTCGCCCGCAACTGACCTGAAAACAAACCCTAAAACGACGACGGCCACGAAAAGCGCACCAAACAAAATGGCGGCAAAGCGCAGCGACGATATAGAGGAAACACCCTCAATGCGGCCGCTCTGATGGTTGCGCCACCCCTCCAACGTTTGCCAATCATTCGGGGCCCGGAGTACTGCAGTTACGATCATTCCGCTCTCAACTCGAACAGTTCCGACGATCTGCACAGCGCATTGTCGCTGACCGTCTATGGTGGCATAGAATACAGTGTTCGCCCCGAACCTCGTTCGGGTCGTTACCGCGCCCGATACATCGTCGATTGCCGCTGTAACCGGTAGAGCTTCATTTTTCTCATGCTCCAGTCATCCAACGACGCTGATTGTCGATGATGCAGGCAATTGCGTCGAGCGACTCTTCATGGCCGTCGGCGGCCCTATCCAGGCAGGCCAGGGCGCCGTCGATCGCTGATAGTTTCCAAGTTGATCGCAGAAGTCCTTGGACATCACACGCAATCGGAGTCAGCGCAGAAGCACTGCACCAGACCATGCAGACACCATCTAGTCGTCTGACGTCAGTAGCAGACGAAAATCAGCCCACGATCTGGCGCTGCATGAGAAAGAACCTCATGTCGTCGCGCCCCTGCATTGAAATCGGTTTCGGATCGCGATTAAAGCCGAGCATTTCATAAAATGGGTATGCTGATTCGCGCGCCGTACACCAGAGCAATAATCCACGCTGTTCGCGGACATGACGAATGGATAGATTGACCAGAAGGCGTCCGAATCCCAAACCACGCACCGATGGATGGACGGCCATGCCGCGAAGGCGCCACGCTTCAGCGTTCAAAACACCGGCTTGTCCTTCTTGACATACGGACGCCACAGCCACAATACCGTCGTTATCACGCACGGCAAAATGCATCGTCGTCGGGGCGAAGTCTCCGGGTAGAGCGCTCCCCTCCTCATCGCCGGCCATCAAGATTGCGGCCCTGAGGGGATAGGTTTCTTCCGCACGAACGGCGCAGATGGTAAAGCGCACATCTTGTGAAGTCATCTAATTATCAGCTCGCTTCATGACGCAGATTTTCTTCCGGTTCGCGTTCGGCATACCCACTCGCAAAATTATCAGTTGCCGAACGTTACCAGTAAGGGTAATTTCCTATCCGTTATCTCTTTTTCAATCATACGCTAACTGCGATCACAGATGACGTCAAAAGTCTCGACAGATGCAGAGCTTGCCTACGACGAGATCCGATCGAGGATCTTTGACGGCCGCCTTGCGCCTGGACAGAAAGTATCCCATCGAGGCCTGTCGGACGAACTCGGCTTCGGCCAAATGCCCGTGCGCAGCGCATTGCATTTGCTCGAATCCGAAGGGCTGGTCGTCGTGATCGAAAAGAGTGGGACCTATGTCGCCTCGCCGACAACGAGTGATCTCCGCGAAATTTTTGAAATGCGGCTGGCCCTCGAGAGTACAGCGGCATTTCTTGCAGCCAGGTCGGGCGTAACGGCAGACCTTCGCGACGCAGCAGAGAAAATGCAGGACTTGATTGACCGGGACGTCGCGGACATCATGCTCGAGCAACGTGTCGGCTGGGTCTTTCATCAAGCGTTATTTGCTGCAGCAAGAAACGTGCGAATCTCATCGGCGTATGGTCTATTGCGAGCCCAGACATTAGCGCTAAACGAACTCCCGCGTAGCGACGACGAAACCGTTCGGCGCGGCACGATCGAGCACCTAAAAATCTTTCACGCAATCGAAGCGAACGACGGCGAGCTTGCGCGTCAGCATATGTGGAATCACATCGTTGACGGTACGCCCGCACGGATAAAACTACTAAAGGCGCGGCATGAAAACGAAAAATAAGGGACTTTCCCTCCCGATGCAAATGCTTGGCGGGCTCGTCCTGGGCGTCGCTTGCGGCGTGTTTGCTCCTGGCTTTGCCGGGAAACTGGGCTTTCTCAGCGCGATGTTCGGCCACGCGATCAAGATGGTCGTCATGCCGTTGATCTTCCTGTCGGTCACGGTCGGTGTCTTTCGTGCCGGCCGACTGCGCGAACGGCTTGGCAAGGTCGCACTATCCAGTATCGTCTTCTTCGTCTTGATGACCGGCCTGGCTGCGTCGCTCGGCCTGCTGCTCAACTTTGCATTTCGACCGGGTCTTGGTGCGAGCCTCATTCACTCCGGATCGATGCCCACCGCGCTCGCGTCCAGCATCGACTGGACGAAATTTCTCGTTGATTTGATCCCCGCGAACATCGTCGCTGCGCTCGCTGCAGGGAATTCTCTCCCGGTACTCGTTTTCGGCGTCATTTTCGGTGCGGCCTTGTCGGCTGCCCCGGAGCGTGCCGAGCCCGCGATCGCCGTTTTCGAGGCGCTTCTGTCGGGGCTGTTCAAGATGACCCAGTGGGTGATCGCATGGTCGCCGCTCGCGATCTTCGCCGCGATCGCGCAGCTGTTGTCGGCCAAGGGCTTCACCGGCGTGCACTCGCTCGTCGAGCTTCTGGGCGTGGCCTATCTCGGCATGGCGGTGCTGGCGGTGGTACTCACCCTCGTCATTCGCGTCGCCGGTCAGTCGCCTCTCGCCGTTCTCAGGAAGGTGAAGGAACCGCTGATTCTTGGTTTCACGACGCGGTCGTCCGAAATTACCTACCCGTTGCACCTGAAGAAGCTGGTCGAATTCGGCGTTCCCCACGGCGTGGCGTCCACGATCTTGCCGCTCGCCTATATTTTCAATCGCGACGGCGCAGTCCTTTACACGGCCCTTGCAGTCGGCTATCTGGCCGACGCATATCATCTCGCCTGGTCCTGGCCGCTGGTGATCACGATTTTGATTTTGACGATCATCACCATCGACGGAGCAGCCAATGTGCCCTCCGGAGCGATCGTAGCCATCACCATCGTGCTGACGTCGATCGGATTGCCGGCCGATGCGGTGCTGCTGCTGTTGGGCGTCGACGCCTTTTTCGACATGGGGAGAACCGCCCTCAACGTCTACGGGAGCACGGCGGCGGCGGCTGTTGCGGTGAGACTTTCCGGTTCGGAGGACAGTATCGCCGCCGACACCGTGACGCGTCAGGCGAGCGTGTGAGTGCCTCGGAAGCGACGGGCGCAGGGCGCTTCACTGTTGCGCCCGCCCATTGCAAGGCCCCGGGGCACATCCACTCGAGTATCCGGGTACGGCGAAGAGAACAGGATTGGATGAACGTTCGTTTCCATTGATCTTCAGTTAGCAGAACAACGGATCTTTTGCAGGAGAAACAGTATGGTTGGTTCAGAGTCTGCAGATTATTTCATGCTGCGCCTAGGCACGCCGCATCCGACATGGGCGTTGACGGATGACAGCAACATGATTGCCATTGGCAACTGTGACGGCGTGGTGAGTGCCCTGTTCGAGCTGGATCGCAACCAAATCGCACGGATTAGAGGATTGGGCCAATCGGTGGAGAGAATCAAGTGTATGTGCGACCGCGCTGGCCGGGAGCTGCACTTTTATCTCCATGGCAGACAGGTGTCTCGCGGCGTGTGGGCCGGGGTCGCGTCGGCCGATCCCGACTATCTGCCGACCGCCGCGATGATCGCAACGTGGACAGTTCCGAAGAAGCCCTGCGATGCCTTCAATTTTCCGAGCATGAGTGCACGTCGGGTCGCATCCGTTAGCCCGGCCTAAACTGCGATCACAGATTATTGCGCAAGGTCGAGCCGGAGAAGCCCCGACTTTCGGGGCCGATCGTTTGAGATGCTCGTCTGGCTGCACGCGCACGCCGTTCAGTGTCTTTGGTTCTGGCACACTCAACCTCGGATCGCCAGGACCACTTTGCTGGCCAGTTCACCGGCCAGCGCTTTTCATTCATGGGTATGCAGTCATCGCGCGACACCCTTTCATCGCGCCGCTCAATCGCGAGGCTACGCGGAAGCCCGCAAAAAGCATCCCGCCAACACTGCAGCAGTACCTGCGCCGCACGCGACAATACGCAACGCGTGAAGCTCGCCAAGCCCCACGCCCGTCCGCTCCAGAACCGAAAACTCCGCTCTCCTCAACCGCCCTGCGACGCTCACAGCATCACCGCCCAAGCCGCCGGCTCGCTCCGAGCACTCCCCGGCCGAACAAAATCCGAAACATTCATCGAAACCGTATCGGCCTTCGCCTTTGAGCGCGTCTTCCGCGCGACTGCCAGGATCGACGTCAAATGCTCGTAAAAGCATTCGAGCTGTCGTGCGTCAGACGCCAGTCGCTCAAGGTCGCACGCCTTCTCGAGAATCAATCGAGCAATATGAAAACGCTGAAGTCCGTGACCGACCCGAATCTGAAACACGACGCCATCGCTGCTATGCGGCACCCCCGCCCACACAAGCGAACTGCGATCCATAAAGCCTCCGAAAAATCCTAATCGTCACACCAATATGCCAGCCATCTCCGGGGTTGCATATTTGTATTTCAAAATTGTGGCGTTTCACACATTGGCATTTTCGTAAAACTCGAATATTGCGCCGCAGCAAAAGTGTCCGTAGACTGGGTTCGCGCGTCCGATGTAGTTGCCCCGCAATTGCCCCACGACGGGAGAGCACGCGATGACGACTTCTTCACCAGCACTGGGCCAAGGCCCCCCTGCGCTCCACGTGTTCCAGCAAGATGGCGGCTGGCACTGGGGCATCACGGTTCCTCGCTCCGCGGGATCCGGCTTCAAACTGATCGCATTCAGTACCGACGTCTTTTCCACGGAAGACACTGCCCAACGCGACGGCGATCGGGCGTTGGCCTCCATCGTCGCCCGTGACGTGCATTGAATGCGGCGGATCGAGCCATTGCGCCTTCCTTGAATTTTCACAGTCAACTGCAATACTCCTATCACCCTTCGTTGCGAGATCGCTTACCGCACACGATGACGGACTTCGCCACTTGTCTGACCTACCCGATCGTCGGTGACGATCCAGGCCGGCCGCTCACTTCCCGCGGCCTCGGTTGCGGTACGTTGCAATCAAGCTCCCCGCGAACGTCACACGAGAAAAATGCGGCACAGAGGCTGCCGCGGCCACGCAATGGCGCATCGTGCTCGAAAGCAATCGAGAGACGATCATTGCCGCGGTCAATCGACAGACGTTGCCGAAAAACAGCCGGCAGACCCCACTCGACCCGTCAGACTTCTCAACCGAGGCCTGCTTGCGGGCCGGCATGCCGATAGCCGACAGGAGGCGTGACATGAACATCCGGATCTTGATGCCCTGCACCCTGGTTCTTGTTGCCCTCCATGCTCACGCGGTAGATATCACCGGCGCAGGCAGCACGTTCGCCGCCCCGATTTATGCAAAGTGGGCAGACGCGTACAAGCGGGCGGGCGGCGGCAAGGTCAACTATCAAGGCATCGGCTCGTCGGGCGGCCTGAAGCAGATCAACGCGAAGACAGTCGATTTTGCCGGTTCGGATGCTCCGCTGAAGGATGACGAGCTCGCGAAGGCAGGCCTGTTCCAGTTCCCGACGGTGGTCGGTGGCGTGGTGCCGGTCGTCAACGTGCCGGGCGTGAAGGCCGGCGAACTGACACTGTCAGGCCCGGTGCTCGGCGACATCTACCTCGGCAAGATCAAGAAGTGGAACGACCCGGCGATCGTCGCGCTGAACCCGAAGGTGAAGCTATCGGACACGGACATCGCCGTGGTTCGCCGTGCCGACGGCTCGGGCACGAGCTTCATCTGGACGAACTACCTGTCGAAGGTCAACGGCGAATGGAAGTCGAAGGTCGGCGAAGGTACGACGGTCAATTGGCCGACGGGCACGGGCGGCAAGGGCAACGACGGCGTCGCCGCGTTCGTGCAGCGCCTGCCGGGCGCGATCGGCTACGTCGAATGGGCGTACGCGAAGAAGAACAACATGGTCTACACCGCGCTGAAGAACTCGACGGGCACGGTGGTCGAGCCGAAGACGGAAACGTTCAAGGCGGCGGCTGCCGGCGCGAACTGGTCGAAGTCGTTCTATCAGATCCTGACGAACGAGCCGGGCAAGGAAGCATGGCCGGTCGTCGGCGCGACGTTCGTGCTGCTGTATGCAACGCAAGAGAAGCCGGCACAAGGCACGGAAACGCTCAAGTTCTTCGACTGGGCATTCCACAACGGCAACCAGGCCGCCACGGAGTTGGACTACATCTCGCTTCCCGAATCGGTGGTATCCGAAATCCGCACGCAATGGAAAGCGAAAATCAAGGATGCGTCCGGTAAGCCGATTGCAAACTGAGTAGTCCGGATGAGACGCGCAATCGCCCGCATTCGCCACGCAGCGAAGGAGGACGTCCCTTTGATGACCTTCCGGACGGTCCGTCACGACCGCCAATCGACGCACACCGCGATGGCGAGCGCGCCTGATTTGAACATCGGACGGACGCACTGCCGATCACGTTGCAATCAGCGGACGATTTGAACCATGAGCGAAGAAGTGATTCGCCGCGCCGACGCGTTCCTGAAAGGCTGACGCACATGCCTTGCGAAGCGTGCATGAACATGCGCATGATGTCCGATCCCGTCGCGCATCGCGGACTGGTGGAATTGCACAAGCCAACGAAATTGCGGCCGCTAGGTCGGCCTGCAATCGTCGTGCGACAGTATCGCTGCCGTCTTTGCACGACGAACTGGCTGGTGGAGTCCGATCCGTTGCAGACCGGCGTCACCGAATGGCTCTGCCTGAATGAGGCATCGAACATTCTCGCCCCCTCTTCCACGCGGCAGCCGAACGACGTGGCAACCGGGCACCTGGGAGAAGCCGGTGTCGGGAACCCGACGTTACCGCTCAGCCCGGCTCGTGGCGATGGAGGCAGCGCCATTTTTTTGCGCGCTACGGCAGGTAAGGCGTGATGTTCGTCAACGCACGAGATACGTACGCCTCCTTCTCCCCGACCGGCGCCACGTAGTGCAGTGCGCTTCGCGCCGCTTCCTCGCCTTCCAGGCGCGCAATGATCCATGCGGCCAGATACGGCGAAGCAAGGCAGCCACCTGCCGTTGCGACATTGCCTTGAGCGAAGAAAGGCTGATTGAGGACTTCGACGCCCGCCTCGACGACCCAGGGTTTGGTCGTGAGGTCCGTGCACGCCGGGATGTTGTCGAGAAGGCCAAGCTTTGCGAGAACCAGCGTACCCGAGCATTGGGCGCTAATCAGTTGCCGGGTCGGATCGAGATTCAGTTGCTCCATCAGCGTCGCGTCGTTGACGACGTCCCGGGTTTGAATCCCGCTCCCGACGATGACGGCATCCGCCGCGCGTGCGTCCGCCAACGTCGACTGCGCCTGCACGGTCACACCGTTCATCGATGTGACGAATTGCTCCGGGCATGACAGCGTCACCCGCCAGTCGGGCTTCTTGATGCGATTGAGTACGCCCAGCGCGATGAGGGAATCGAGTTCGTTGAAGCCCTGGAAGGTCAGAATCGCGATGTGCATGGGATGCCTTGGCTGTGGTCTGTCGATGCATATTGCCAGATCGGCGCGATGAACGGATTTACGTTGGCGAAAACTTGCGGGTGCTGTTTCGGCCACTGGGACCTGGTCGGAAGTGTGCACGTCGCGTTCTCACATCAGCGCTGCTTTCCGGACCGGCAGTTCATGAAGCGTAGCCTCACCGGGGAATCTCTTTCCGTTTGGCACGGTGGGTTTGGAAAGTCAGCGGACAGTCTGTCCGACAACCCGAGCCCACACCGCCCGAATGCGTCGCGCGCGGTCTTCGAAGAGATATGACGCGGCAAGCGTAAAGGCACCTGAAATTGCCCCCGTCACGATGTGCTCGACATACGGGATGCGGTAGTGACTCGTGTGCGAGTAGGCGTCACCCAACGTGGTCAGGACGCCAACGACCAGCGCATTGCCGTATCGATGCGCGTAGAGTTTTGACACAGGCGTGAACGTCAGAAGTACAGCCAAGAGTCCAGTCAGCAGACCCGTATGAAATGCGATAGTCCAGTGGGCAAGGCTCGTGATATTTCCCCAGCTCCCCGGCATGCACGTCATGCACGCACTGGTCGGCTGCCAGAAACGCTGGACAAACAGTCTGACGCGGTGGTTCCACTCGGTTGACATGATGCATTCCCATCAATGCCTTCGTCGCGGCCGGAGCCGCCACACGTATCGTTGAGACAGTTTCCGAACACTGTAGCGAGCTCGCCGCCGTCGTCACGAATGGGTCGACAGTGCGCCGTAGAGGCTTGGCAATGACCTGAACATGGGGGAATACTACTCCACGATTAGACGGTCGCTGTTTCGATCGAGACCGAAATTTCAACGCTCGAGTCTATCGGGGCGGCCCCGTCCGTGACGCGTATCGAACGAGGTGCTTGTGTGCGAAGTCGCGGGCCGGGATCGACCCGGAGCGGTCCTTTCGTGATTTTGCAAGCGGTCATTCGATCGACCAATTACGTCTTTCGTGGCCAACCACCCGACGATGTCTATAAGCCGTCAAACATAACAAATCCTTTCGTCCACTCGATTTGACCGACTTGGTCCACTTTCCAATAGACTTCCGCAAACACACCGTAAGACAGGAAACCCTTGCCTTTACGGTGAAAGTCGGCAGCATGAATCGACCGGTCTGTCTTGCAGACACCGTCAAAGTGGAATCCTTGTTCAGCAAGGGTCCTTTCGAGTATCCGAGCATCCGATCCAGGAGGGAAACCAGCATTCAATCGGGCGTCAAGTTCAGGCGATGTTCCAAGCCGGCCCATGGTTTTCAACGTTTCCTGTCCGGTCCTGTCCTTAGGCGGGCATGCACCCCAGTAACCACCACTCGCCGTCACGTTTTGCAATAGAGCCGGCGACTCGTCCTGTTCCTGCTTGCAAGCACCGAGACACAGGCAAAGTACAAATGTCACAGCAATCAAAATGGACGAGTGAAGACTGGATCGCATATTTGTGCCACCTCCCCTGTCTCATGCACTTTGTTCTAGTTGTATCTCGATTGTTTGTTGGCGATGTACATTTCCCAGACCCGCGAAAATCGGATTAATTGTTGCCGATCTCCGATACTGTCGATTGACCGCTTCTGGCCGGCCGCTGTCCGACGCGGCCGCCCAAGCACACCCCATTGCTGCAGATCGAGCCGTTGCACCTCGACGGCAAGTGTCAGAGCACAACGGTCACACGCTCCGAAGATCCGAAAGCTTGCCCTCTCTTGACGGGATCGGCTTCAGCAACTGAAAGCCCGGCGCACCTCGCAATTGACCTGACTCCAGCCCCGCACCCAGCACGACTTGCGCCCCCAATGGCAAGCCATGATCAGAGGTCTCCGCGCACCTCACCGGTTCCCAGCGCGCTCCGCTGCCGGTTGACTTCCGCCCAAAGCTCATCGCTGTCGTCATTGCGCAGCACGACCATCCAGTCCAGTTGATCGTCAGTCACGTCGAAGTATTCCAGGATTTCCCGGCGAGCCGCGTCGATGAACTGCGCGTATTCCGGAGTTGCCTGGGCCCGCGCGTGCAAGGCGTCGTATTCGGCATCGTCCGCGCCGCCGCCGTGCTCGTCGATATAGCGCGAGATCCACTGATCCCGTTCGCGGTCGTAGTCCGCCTCGGCGCGCATCGCCTGCAAAGCCGTGTAGAAATCCAATTGGGCAAACGCGGCGATCGCCGCCGTTGTCGCCTCGTCGAATGTAGTCGTCATTCCATCTCTCATGTCGTTCATCGCACATCATCGCACGGGCTGCACCCCGGCAGGCGCCTCGAGTCCGGACCGCGCGCACATGCCATAATTCGCCCGTTCCCGAGCTACCGGATGCATCGTGTCATACGCGAAATGATTTTGATCAGATCACTTGCCGCCTACCTGTTGATGGCTGGATGTCTTGCTGCAGCGCACGCCGAGACGTATCCGCCAGAAGTATCGAGAAACATCGACAAGCTTCAGTCCCAATGTGCCCGCAAGTCCAACGATCCCAAAGCCCCAGCCTGCATCGAATACAAGGCCACGTTGGCCCGCACCATTCCATCTGCCGTCCAGGCATTGATGCATCAGGAAGAAGTCGCCAATGACAAATGCCGGAACGGCCCGGCACCAAAATTATTGCCTGACGGGCAATATGCTCCGGGAAGCGCCTGCGCACAACGCGAACAGTTGATGAAGACTCTTCACCAGCACGGCTGGTGCTGGGGCCATACGGACATGGATAGCTACCTCCCGGGTTGGGTGATCTGTCATCCCGGTGAATGGCAGTAAGGCCGCACCCATAGCGGGACAGCATTCCGCAAGGCTGCGAAGGCGGATTGCAGGTCCCAGCCTTCGCCGGCGATGCTCGCACCCGCTGCTGCCGCAGCAAGCAGTCGAACTGGTTTCCCGGCAATGCGTCCAGTCTTTCGGTCTGCCTTTGCAGCGCTAATCCTCGCCGCCGTCCTGGCATCAGCAACGGGCGCTTGTCCCGGCGGACTTTCCTGAACCTCCCGTTTCAGCCTCAAACGGTGGTTCTGAAATTTGCGTCGACGGATCGCGATGGGCTGCAGATTCAACCCGACGACGCCACACACTCGAGGTTACCTTCAGCCGTCGAACCGCCAGCCATATTCAATGGCTGGCGAGCCGCATCTCCACGCATCAGGACGGACGTTTCCCGCGGGCACCAGCGGGTTTGCCAGCCGGCTTGCGCGCGCCCGCCGCCGGCTTGCCGGCAGATTTGCCACGCGGCTTCTGCACGCTGAACGGGCTGCCGATGGTGTAGTCCGGTCCGTTACCGGCCGGCTTCGCGTGCGGCGCCGCAGCCTTGCGCTTGTTCTCACCACCTTGCGGACGCGGCTTCTTACCCGCCACCGGCATGGCAGCCGACGCAGCTTGCGACACTTTGGGCTTCTTCGGTTTTTTGGGTTTCTTGATGATCTGGCCCGTCGCGCTGGTTTCCGGCACGCGGTGTTCGGCCTCGAAACCCGGCTCTTCTTCACGGCGCAGCGTTTGCTTGATCAGCGCTTCGATCGCGGCCAGTTGCGGCGCTTCATCCGCACACACCAGGGACACCGCCACGCCACTGGCGCCTGCGCGCCCGGTACGGCCGATGCGGTGCACATAGTCTTGCGCCACGATCGGCAGGTCCACGTTGATCACCAACGGCAGGTCGTCGATATCCAGCCCGCGCGCCGCCACATCGGTGGCCACCAGCATCTGGACCTCGCCCGTCTTGAAGCGCTCCAGCGCACGCAGGCGCGCCGGTTGCGGCTTGTCGCCGTGGATGGTGTCGACTGCATAGCCCGCTTCGTCCAGCATCGCCGCCAGGTAATCCACGCCATTGCGCGTCTTGACGAATACCAGCGCATGCTCCCACTTGTTCTCGGCCACGAGGTGCATGAAAAGGTCGGGCTTGTTCCGCTTGTCCACCGTCACCACCCACTGCTTGATCTTGCTGGCCGTGGCATTGGGCGGGCTGACGCTGATGTTGACCGGACTACGCAGAATGGTCGCCGCCATCGCGCGGATATCGTCGGTAAACGTGGCCGAGAACAGCAGCGTCTGGCGCTGCGCGGGCAGCGCGGCAAAGACGGCGTTGAGTTCGCGCGCAAAGCCGAGATCCAGCATGCGGTCGGCTTCGTCCAGCACCAGCGTCTGCACCTGATCGAACTGCACCGCGTTCTGGCGATTGAGGTCCAGCAAACGGCCCGGCGTGGCTACGAGCACATCCACGCCCTTGCGCAACTTCATCATCTGCGGATTGATGCTCACGCCGCCGTAAGCGGCCAGAAATCGCAAATCGAGGCCCTTGCCGTACGCGATGAAGCTTTGCAACACCTGTTCAGCCAGTTCACGCGTGGGCACCAGCACCAGCACCCGTGCGCGGTTGCTGGACACCGCCGGGCCGTGTTGCACCAGCCGCTGCAACAGCGGCAGCGCAAACCCCGCCGTCTTGCCCGTGCCGGTCTGGGCGCCCGCCATCACGTCCTTGCCACCGAGCACGGCAGGAATCGCCTTGGCCTGCACCGGCGTGGGGGCCTGGTAATTGAGGTCCTGCAGGTTACGCAGCAAGGGATCGATCAGGCCGAGCGAGGCAAAAGACATGGACGTATTCCGGACTAAAACCGCAATTCTAGCGGTTGCCGGGCGGATCGAGGCCCACAGCGCCGGCTGGGCGGCGCCGATGGGGAGCGGCGACACGGCCAACCGACAGCCGCCGCTGGCGCGAAGCACGCAAATCACCTCCCTCTTCCCGCATCAAATCGCCTCTCGCAGCCACGCCATCCCTTTGCCCGCCCTTCACGGTTCGGGCCGCTAGATGAGGGGAAGACACCTATCTCGCGTCTCCCGGTTGACGCCGAAGGCCGGCTTGCGCCGCTCGACGCCGCTCGATGACGAAAGCCAGGTGTTAAGCTCGATGCCGACGCGCCGTCGCACATCGACGCGCTCCGAACCCTGTCGCTACGACCACCACGAGCCTCCCATGCCCCTCGCCCCTTCCGTCCTCTCCGCGTTCACGCCGACCGGCAAGCTGCGCGCGTCGATCAACCTCGGCAACCCGATCCTCGCGAACCGCGACCCGGCGACGGGCGAACCGTTCGGCGTGTCGATCGACCTTGCGCGCGCGTTCGCCGAGCGCCTGTCGGCCGAGCTGGAACTGGTCGTGTTCGACACTGCCGGCAAATCGGTGCAGGCACTGACCGACGAGCGTGCCGATTTCGGCTTCTTCGCCGTCGATCCGCTGCGCGGCGAAACGGTCACGTTCACGGCGCCGTACGTGCTGATCGAAGGGTTCTATCTGGTGCGCGACGCGTCGCCGATCCGCACGAACGCGGACGTCGACCAGCCGGGCAACCGCGTGACCGTTGGCAAGGGCAGCGCCTACGACCTGTTCCTCACGCGCGAACTGAAGGCCGCGCAGATCGTGCGTGCACCCACGTCGCAAGCCGTCGTGCAGACCTTCCTCGAAGAGCAACTGGAAGTGGCCGCAGGCGTGAAGCAGCAGCTCGAGGCCGACGCCGCTAAAACGCCCGGCCTGCGCCTGCTCGACGAGCGGTTCATGGTGATCCGGCAGGCCATGGGTGTGCCGAAGAGCCGCGGCGAAGCGGCCGCGGCTGCACTGAATGCGTTCGTCGAGGAAATGAAGGCGTCAGGCTTCGTCGCGGATTCGCTGCGAAGGCATGGCATCACCGGCGCATCCGTCGCGCCGCAAGCGTGATTGCATCGGGCGTGGCGCAGCGCGCCGGGACCGCGCTCGGCCCGCTCACCGGCCGCTTCGGGTGCGAGCAGCCGCGATCGCTTCCCGCTTTTCCACTCGGCATGGCGGATATGACCGGCCGGACCGAGGTCCCGGCGCTCAGTACGACTTGACCGCCACCGTGGTCGGCGACTCGCTCAACGGGACGAATCGGCGCGTGGTGCCGTCGAGTGCGTCGATGCGCCCCATCTCGATGTCGTAGACCCAACCGTGCAGATTCATGCGTCCTTGCTCGAGCGCGAGGGCAACCGACGGATGCGTGCGCAGGTTGGCGAGCTGCGCGATCACGTTCTCGCGCACCAGACCGTCGAGCTTGGCCCGAGGGGAGTCGAACTGATGCGCGGCATTGATGGCTTTCGCGGCATCGGAATGGCGCAACCAGTTCGCGACAGCCGGCATATGGTCGAGACACGTACACCGCGAGATCGCGCCCATCGCACCGCAATCCGAGTGCCCGCAAATGACGATATCCCGCACGCCGAGCACGGCGACCGCGTATTCGACGGTGGCCGACACGCCGCCCGGTTCCGGTCCGTACGACGGGACGATGTTGCCCGCGTTGCGAATCACGAACAGTTCGCCCGGCTCGCGCTGCGTCAGCAGTTCGGGCACCACGCGGCTGTCCGAGCACGTCACGAACAGCGCCTTGGGATTCTGGGTGGTCGCGAGCTGCTTGAACAGCTCGACACGTTGCGGATAGACCTCGCGCTGAAAGCGCAGAAAGCCGTCGATGATGTCGCGCACGGGACTCTCCTGATACGAATTCACGGCGGGCGGCAATGTGATGGCGCGCCGCGTCCGCCAAGGCGGGCGCCATTATCGCAGATCGACGGCGTCGTGATGAGGCCGGCGCGGGCGTCGGCCGGCCGGACTCCCTCGACGCGCCCCCATGCGCGCACGGCGCATCCGATCCGGTCCGCCCGGGACCGAAAACCCTGCACGATCCGGGGACGTCCGTCGCACCGACGCACCACCCTAAGTTGGCAGCGGCGCCCTTGATTCGAATCCGGGTTTCGGTATATTTGCGGGACACACGAGGGGACGGCGCACTCGCAAAAAATAGGGCGCCCTCAAACGACCAAAAAGCCTATAACCGAGAATAACGATCATGTCCGGCACCTACGTGCCCTACGCTTGTCGTACTTTCCTGCTTGCTTTCGATCCTTGCATCGTTCACGGCACTCAATATTTCCGATCGCCTGAATCTCATCGGGAATCGTTCGATCTGGCCTTGGATCGCTTTCGGCGGTTGCATCATGGGGCTCGGTATCTGGTCGATGCATTTCGTCGCCATGCTGGCATTTCACCTGCCGGTCGCTGTCGGATACGATATTCCCACCACCGTCGCTTCCTTGCTCATTGCGATTGCGGCTTCGACCGTCGGCTTCATCCCGCTCTCCCGCTTCGCCCTGCATTGGCCGCAACTCATTGTCAGCGCAATCGTCATGGGACTGGGCGTCGCCGGCATGCACTATCTCGGCATGCAGGCCATGAGCATCTGCTCCGGTATTCGATACCAGCCCTGGTTGGTCGCGCTGTCCGTCATCATCGCGATCCTGGCGAGCGGCGCCGCCTTGTTGCTGGCCTTCGACCTGCGCCGGCCGAGCACATTCGGCAGAACACGCCAGATCGGTTCGGCCATCGTCATGGGCGTGGCCGTGTGCGGGATGCATTATTGCGGCATGGCAGCGGCGAGTTTTGAACGTGGCAGCGACGCAACGGTGACCCTCTCCGATCTGCCCGCACCGTGGCTGGCCGGTATCGTCGTGACTTTCAGCCTGGTGATTTTCCTGGTCGCTGCCGTGATCATGCTGCTGGATGCCAGAACCAATACCCAGGCACGAGAACGCGTTCAGGCGACATTGAGCACCCATCTCGATCGACGGAATCCCACTCGCTGACAGGGCAGGCTCGACTTCATCCGGGCCTTCATGCTGGCCGCCGCCCGCGGCCTGGCGCGCCCCGAGGCGATCGGCTTCGGCGTGTATTGCGACGATCCCGAGCAGGTGCCGGCCAACCGCTTGCGCTCGATGGCCGGCATGTCCGTCGCGCCCGACGCCGAAGTGGGCGACGAGCTGGAACGCTTCGAGATTTCCGCCGGCCGCTGCGCGATCCTGACCTACACCGGGCCGTACAACGAAATGGACCAGCCGTATAACTGGATGTTCTCCGAATGGCTGCCCGCGAGCGGCATGGTGCCGGCCGACTTCCCGATGTTCGAGCAGTACCTGAACGACCCGCGCAGCACACCGCCGCGCAGTTGCAGACGCGCATCTGCATGCCGTTGAAGTAAGCGTCGCACGGCCTCGCGGCGTCACGCCGGGGCCTGCCGGCGATGGCTGATCCCTGCCGGGCACGCCCGCCGGGGTCAGCCACGACCGCCCTGAAGGCGGTTCACGCCAGTCACGGGCTCGCCCTGGCCCAGCCAGCGCGCGTCGGGCCAGTCGCCCTGGTCGAACGTCGCCTTCACGCAATCGAGCAGCACACCGACCACGCAGCGCACCGGCGCCGTCGCCTGCCGGCTGCTCGGCGCCGCCAGCACGATCGTGCGCCGGACGCCCGGCGACGCGAGCGGCGCCGCGCTCAGGATGCCGCGCTCGACCTCCTGCGTCACACCGACGGCCGGCAGGATCGTCCAGCCGTGGCCTTGCGCGACCAGTTCCTTCTGGACGCTCAGCGCATTGGTTTCGGCGAACACCTGCAACGTCACGCCCGCCTCGGCCGCCGCGTGCTCGATCGCCGCCCGCAGGCCCTGTGGCGCGGACGGCAAGATGAACGACTCGCGCGCGACCCGCTCGAGCGACACCGGCCGCTTGCGCGACAACTTGGCCGACGGCGCGGCGACGGCCCACAGACTCTCGTCGATCAATGCTTTGACGTGCAGCGCGGGCGTCTCCTTCTGCCCGTACAGCAGCGCCGCATCGACATCCCCCGCTTCGAGCCAGTCCTGCAGGTGGCCCGCGTAGCCGATCGTGAGCCGCAGGCGGATGTGCGGATAGCGCCGCGCCACCTCGCCCGCCAGCCGCGTGGCCAGCAAGTCCGACGTGCTGGCCAGCAACCCGATGCTCACGATGCCCGCCACCGGCCGCTCGGTCGGCTGGATCTCGGCCTTGGCCCGCGCTACCTCGTTGAGGATGCGGCGCGCGTATTCGAGCATCGTCTTGCCCGACGGCGTGAGCTGCATCCCGTGACGGCTACGGTCGAACAGTTCCGTCCCCATGTCCTCCTCGAGCAGGCGCAGCTGCCGCGACACGGCCGGCTGCACGAGATTCAACAGGCTCGATGCGCGGGTGACGTTGCCCGTTTCGGCCACGGTGACGAACGCACGCAATTGCTTCAGATCCATCGCGGATACCTCGATACCAAAAACTGATTCGACGATCAGGAAATTCTATTGTTTAAGAAATCCATCAAAACTTATTATGGACTCGACCCATGCCAATGACGAGACACGATTCATGAGCGCCTCCGTTTTTTCCGCCCCCGACCAGTACCAGGCAATCCGCGACGCGGTACGCGGCCTGTGCAATCAGCTTCCGGCCGACTACCACCGCAAGATCGACGAGGCGCGCGGCTACCCCGAAGCGTTCGTCACGGCTCTTACGCAGGCCGGTTGGCTGGCCGCGCTGATTCCGCAGGAATACGGCGGCCCGGGGCTGTCGATGGCCGAGGCGTCGGTCATCATGGAAGAGATCAACCGCTCAGGCGGCAATTCGGGCGCGTGCCACGGCCAGATGTACGTGATGAACACCATCGTGTTCAGCGGTACCGACGCGCAGAAGCAGCGCTACCTGCCGCGCATCGCGGCGGGCGAACTGCGTGTGCAGTCGATGGGCGTGACCGAGCCCACCACCGGCAGCGACACCACCAAGCTCAAGACCACGGCCGTGAAGAAGGACGGCCGCTGGGTCATCAACGGCCAGAAGGTGTGGATCTCGCGCGTCCAGCACAGCGACCTGCTGATCCTGCTCGCACGCACGACGCCGCTCGACCAGGTGCAGAAGAAGAGCGACGGGCTGTCGTGCTTCATCGTCGAACTGGACAAGGCGATCGGCAACGGCCTCACCGTGCAGCCGATCCTCAACATGGTCAACCACGAGACCAACGAGCTGTTCTTCGACAACCTGGAACTGCCGGAAGACGCGCTGCTCGGCACCGAAGGCAAGGGGCTGAAGGTGATCTTCGACGGCCTGAACGCCGAGCGCACGCTGATCGCGGCCGAGTGCATCGGCGACGGCTACTGGTTCCTCGAGAAAGCGCGCGACTACGCGAGCGAGCGCAAGGTGTTCGGCCGCCCGATCGGGCAGAACCAGGGCATCCAGTTTCCGCTCGCCGAATCGTTCATCGAGCTGGAGGCCGCGAACCTGATGCGCTGGCGCGCCTGCGAGAAGATCGACGCGCGCCAGAACGCCGGGGTCGAAGCCAACATGGCCAAGTACCTGGCCGCGAAGGCAAGCTGGGAAGCGGCCAATGCGTGCCTGCAGACGCACGGCGGCTTCGGCTTCGCCTGCGAATACGACGTGGAGCGCAAGTTCCGCGAAACGCGCCTGTACCAGGTCGCGCCGATTTCCACCAACATGATCCTCGGGCATGTCGCCGAGCACGTGCTGCAGCTCCCCCGTTCCTACTGATTTCGGAAGGATTCCTCTCGATGAAGATTCCCGTACCCGATATCGAGCACCCAACACCATGAGTGTCGAGCCTTCCGAATCCTTCGACGCGTGGGTCGGCCGCCGCGAAGACAGCGCGGACCGGATTACCCGGAGCCCCGTCCGTCTGCTGCAGGCGACACTGGACTACGCGAACCCATCCGAACTCCCCGCGACGCTGCCGCCGCTGTGGCACTGGCTGTACTTCCTGCCGGGCGAGCGTCAGTCGAACATTGGTATTGACGGTCACCCGCGGCGCGGCGGCTTCCTGCCGCCCCTCACGCTGCCGCGCCGCATGTGGGCCGGCGGACGGCTGCAGTTCCTGCGCCCGCTGGCCGTGGATACGCCGATACAGCGCCGCTCGACGATCGCGAACGTGCAAGGCAAGTCCGGCCGCAGCGGTCGGCTCGTGTTCGTGACCGTGCTGCACGAGATCGGCGACGCGCAAGGCATGGCGATCCGCGAAGAACAGGACATCGTCTATCGCGACGCGCCGCCGCCTGCCACTGCCGGCGCACCGGCCCCGCAGCCGGCACCGGCGCCGACCGACGAACAGTATTCGCTCGTCGTCACGCCTGATCCGGTGCTGCTGATGCGCTTTTCCGCCCTCACCTTCAACGGCCACCGGATCCACTACGACCGGCCTTACGCGATGCAGGAAGAAGGCTATCCGGGCCTCGTGGTGCACGGCCCGCTGGTCGCGATGCTGCTGCTGGAGGAACTGCGCCGAACGCACCCCGGCAAGACCGTTCGCCGCTTCGAGTTCAAGGCTGTGAGCCCGCTGTTCGACACCGCGCCGTTCACGGTGAACGGCAAGCTCGAAGGACATGCCGCCCGCCTGTGGGCGCGCGGCCCGCAAGGGCAGCTGGCCATGCAGGCCAGCGCCGAACTGGAATAACGATCCGACCATGCAAGCTCGCAAAGCTCAACCCGGCCCGCTGAGCGGGATGACCGTCGTCACGCTCGAACACGCGATCGCCGCGCCGTTCTGCACGCGCCAGCTCGCCGACCTCGGCGCCCGCGTCATCAAGGTGGAGCGTCCCGGCATGGGCGATTTCGCGCGGGCGTACGATCACCGCACCCAAGGTCTCGCGTCGCATTTCGTGTGGACCAACCGGTCGAAGGAAAGCCTCACGCTGGACCTGAAGCAACCGGCCGCGCAGGCGGTGCTGGGCGAACTCGTGGCCCAGGCCGACGTGCTGGTGCAGAACCTCGCGCCCGGCGCGGCCGCGCGCATGGGCCTGTCGTTCGACGCGCTGCACGCGAAGCACCCGCGGCTGATCGTCTGCGACATCTCGGGCTACGGCGCCGACGGCCCCTACCGCGACAAGAAAGCCTACGACCTGCTGATCCAGAGCGAGGCGGCGTTCCTGTCGATCACGGGCACGGCCGACGAGCCGTGCAAAGCCGGCATTTCAATCGCCGACATCGCGGCGGGCATGTATGCGTACACGGGCATCCTCAGTGCGCTCCTGCAACGCGGCGTCACGGGCATCGGCTCGCACGTGGAAATTTCGATGCTCGAGGCGCTGGCCGAGTGGATGAGCTTCCCGATGTACTACGCATACGACGGCCAGCAGCAACCGGGCCGCAGTGGCGCCGCGCACGCGACCATCTATCCGTACGGCCCGTTCGAGGCCGGCGACGGCCGCGTCGTGATGCTCGGCCTGCAGAACGAGCGCGAATGGAAAGCGTTCTGCGATGTCGTGCTGCGCGACCCGGCGCTCGCGACCGATCCGCGCTTCGACGCCAACGTGCGCCGCTCGGAACACCGCGCGGAACTGAAGGCCGTGATCGAACAGGCGTTCTCCTCCCTCACCGCGCAGGACGTGATCGCGCGCCTCGACGAAGCGCAGATCGCGAACGCCGCCGTGAACCAGATCGGCGATCTCTGGACGCATCCGCAACTGCACGCGCGCCAGCGCTTTCGCTCGATCGACTCGCCGGCCGGCGAACTGCAGGCGCTGCTGCCGCCCGCCACGATCGACAGCTTCGACGTGCGCATGGACGCGGTGCCCGCGCTGGGCGAGCACAGCGCGGCCATCCTGCACGAACTCGGGCGCACCGACGCCGATATCGAACAACTGCGCGCCGCCGGCGTGATCTGAGCCATGTCCAAGCTCCTTTCCCCCGTCCATCACGCGCGCAGTCTGCTGTTCGTGCCGGCCACCCGCCCCGAGCGCTTTGCGAAGGCGCTCGACTCGGGGGCCGACTGCATCATCGTCGACCTCGAGGATGCCGTCAGCCCCGGCAGCAAGGACGACGCCCGCGCGCAACTCGCGGAGCATCTGCCGCTGCTGACGGACGAGCAGCGTGCGCGCACCGTCGTGCGCGTGAACGCGGTCGGCACGCCGTGGCACGACGCGGACATCGCGCTGCTGCGCGACTGGGTCGCGGAAGGCGTAGTCGTGATGCTGCCGAAGTCCGAAGACGCGGGCGCGTTGCGCCACGTCGCGGAGCAGCTCGGCGAGCACGCGCAACTCGTCGCGCTGATCGAATCGCTGGCCGGGCTCGATGCGGCCGACGCGCTGGCGCGCGACCCGCAGGTCGTGCGTGTCGCGTTCGGGCATCTGGATTTCCAGCTCGATCTCGGCATGCGCGCGACACCCGACGAGCCGGAGCTGGCCTTTGCGCGCAATGCGATCGTGGCCGCGTCGCGTCGCGCGCAGTTGCCCGCGCCGATCGACGGCGTGACCACGCGCACCGACGATGCCGAGCGTCTGACGGCCGATGCCCGACGCGCGCGTGCGTTCGGGTTCGGCGGCAAGCTTTGCATCCACCCGGCCCAGGTCGCCGGCGTGAACGATGCGATGGGCTATTCGGAAGACGAGCAGGCGTGGGCGCGCCGCGTGATCGACGCAGCCGCGAAACACGGCGGCGCCGCGTTCAGCCTGGACGGCCGGATGGTCGATCTCCCGGTGATTCGTGCGGCCGAGGCGATCATCGCCGGCACGCGGAAATAATCGATCGCTACTACTAAGCGCGCCCCACCGGTCCGCTCCCGCGCCGCCGCTCAGGCCGCCGCCTGTTCGCGCCGATCGGCGGGACGCCAGCCGAGCGCCGGTGCGATACGCGTGATGACATCGTCGAGAATCTGCAGGTAATTCTCGAACGGCAGGTTGTAGGGCAGTTCGACGCGCAGTTCCCGCACCTGTCCGACCACCGGATCGGCCAGCAGCCGCTCCAGGATTTCGTCCGAGGTGCCGACGAGATCCGGCGCGTACAGCGTGCGTCGCTCGCCCTGCGGCGCCAGCGTGCGGGCATGACGCCCGTCCGCAAACGCGCGATAGCGTTCGCGCTCTTTCGCGCTCGCGCCGTCGGTCGGGACGATCACGCGCCCCAGCGAAATACGCGGTGCGTGGGCTTCATGCCAATGGTCGCGATACAACGCCAGCTGCCGCAACTGGGCGTCGATATGGCTGTCGGTGCCCTCGCCCGTGGTCACGTTGGCGATCAGCAGGTTGAAGCCGTTCCGGGCCGCCCATTCGGCCGACCGCGTGGACCCCGCGCCGTACCAGAGCCGCCCCGTCAAGCCGGGTGCGAAGGGGCTCACGCGCGGCCGGACCTTGCCCGCCGCCGATTCCACGAACGTGTCGTCGTCACCGAGCCAGTCGCCGGCCAGATTGCGGCGCAGCCGGACCAGGCGTGCATGCGAGAAGTCGACCTGCTCCGGATCGGTGTCGAACAGGCGTTCGCCCAGCAGCGCCCCGTGAATCGGCGCACCCGCACTGAGTCCGACGTTGAGCCGCCCGCGCGACAGCACGTCGACGGTGGCGAGATCCTCGGCCAGCCGGAACGGATTCTCGTATCCCATCTGGATGACCGCCGTGCCCAATCCGATCCGGGTCGTGCGCTGGCTCGCCGCCGCGAGAAACGTGGCGGCCGACGAGACGGCACGCTCGAGATGGCGTTGCCGTATCCAGGCACCGTCGTAGCCGAGCGCCTCGCCCGCGTGGAACAAATCGAGCGCCCGCTCGAATCCCTCCGCTGCATCTTCGCCGGGGTAATTTCCCGTTGTCAGGAAGGCAATTTGATCAATGCGTACGTTGCTCACTTTCGTGTCCTTCGCAATCGGTCGAAAATCGAAAGGAAATGAGGCATCGCGCACGACCTCGAAAAGGGTCGCGCACATCGGATTCAAGCGGTCATGAGAAAGCGTGGAAGGGACAGACGACTTCACATGCGCATTCGATTATGGAGAACGTGCGACTGCCCCGTTGCGGTGATTTCTTCTATGGATATGACACGCGCATCAATAATGGAATTCGCGATTGATGCAGGACGGTTCTTCGCCCGTTGCCGATCGTCGAGCGGCTGCGCGCACGCGGGCTCAGTCTGCGCGCGCACCGCGTCGAGATCGACCGGCGGAATCCCGGTCGCCCGGGCGATACGGCGCCGACAGCTCGCGCTTCGACACCTTGCGTGGCAGCGCGGCCGGGAAGCCGTCCGGCGGGAAAGCCAGCTCGCCGTTGAACAGCGACACGACGGTCCCGCCGAAGGCGGAGTGGCCGTGACGATCGACAAGAGGCTCGCCCCCGGTCAGACGCCTTCGACCAGCACGGCCCGAAAGCGTCCGCCCTTGATGCGATGCTGAACGATGGCCTGGTATGCCGGGCTGTCATACCACGCGCGCGCGGCGTCCCCGGACGGAAACTCGACGATCACCACCCCTTCCGGGCCGTCGCCCTCGAGCGTTTCCTGCGGGCCATACGCGGCCAGCACCTTCAACGGGTGGCCGGCGGTCGTCGCGCCGACTTTGTCCTGGTAGAGATCGAGTTCCTGCTGATCGTGCGTGCTTTCACGCGTGAAGACGATATAGGTCGCCAAGATTGCACTCCTGATGCGTTCGAGAATGATGGGACGATCCGAAGATCGTCCGCCGCACAACGGCATTCATCCTAACCATCGGGCGCGCTTTCTCTTATCCCCCTGCTTCCAACTCTCTATTCGAGCCGGATTAACAATGGACGCATCCGGGCGGGCGCGGCCGCGGCTGCCGCGATCGCCGGCAGCCGCGCCATCTCGTTCGCACGCGATGTCCATCAGCCATTCCCGGTGCTCGCCGGGTTCGACACCTGGCAGCTTGCGTTCGTGCTGATCGGGCTTCCGGCCTGTGACGGTGTGCCCGCCTCGCGATCACGGCGGCGGCATGGGCGTCGACCGCAGCCCCAAAAGAAACACCCCTCGACGAGGGGTGCATGAGCCGGATCGCGATGCCCCCAGCCGCTGGCAAGTCAGTTGGGGGAAATCACCGCCGGCACCGGGGCCGTCGAGACGAAGCGTCGCGCTTACCCCACCCGCGCTTCGCCCTCGCGCTCGGCTTCCGCTTCGTCCGACCCCGTTCGCGCCAGCACCGGCTTGAGCGCCTGCCCGGTGTGGCTTGCGCTCACCTGCACGAGCGCTTCCGGCGGCGCCGCCGCGACGATCGTGCCGCCGCCCACGCCGCCTTCCGGCCCGAGATCGATGATCCAGTCGGCTTCCGCGATCACGTCGAGGTCATGCTCGATCACGACGACGCTGTGCCCCGCATCGACGAGCCGGTGCAGCACGCGAATCAGCTTCGCGACATCGGCCATGTGCAGGCCGACCGTCGGTTCGTCGAGCACGTACAGCGTGTGCGGCGCCTTCTGGCCGCGCCGCGTGATGTCGTCGCGCACCTTCGTCAGCTCGGTGACGAGCTTGATGCGCTGCGCCTCGCCGCCCGACAGCGTCGGCGACGGCTGGCCGAGCGTCAGGTACCCAAGCCCGACATCCTTCATCAGCTGCAGCGGATGCGCGATGTTCGAGATCGGCGCGAAGAATTCCACCGCCTCGTCGATCTCCATCGTCAGCACGTCGCCGATGTTCCGGCCGCGCCACGTGACGGCGAGCGTCTCCGGGTTGAAGCGCTGCCCGTGACACACGTCGCACGGCACCTTCACGTCGGGCAGGAAGCTCATCCCGATCGTGCGCACGCCTTGCCCTTCGCATGCGGGGCAGCGCCCGTCGCCGGTATTGAACGAGAAGCGCGATGCCGTGTAGCCGCGCGCCCGCGCTTCCAGCGTATCGGCGAACAGCTTGCGGATCGTGTCCCACACGCCGATATAGGTGGCCGGACACGAGCGCGGCGTCTTGCCGATCGGCGTCTGGTCGACTTCCAGCACGCGATCGATCTGCTCCCAGCCGCTCAGCGACTCGCAGCCCTGCCACGCATGCGTGACGTTCAGCGACGGCCGCGGCGCGCTGCGCGCGAGCACGCTCGAACGACGGTTGGTGGCCGGCGCGTCCTGCTGCGCGGCCTTGCGTGCGCGGCGCGTGGCCGGCGACGACAGTACCGAGCGGCCGACCGCGTCGAGCAGGTTCGTCATCAGCACGTCGCGCGCGAGCGTCGACTTGCCCGAGCCGCTCACGCCCGTCACCGCGACGAGCCGAGCGAGCGGAATGCCGACCGTGACGTCACGCAGGTTGTGCAGCCGTGCGCCATGCACGGTCAGCCAGGCGTCCGGCACCGCGGCGCCGCCCTGCTTGCCCGGCAGGCTCACGCTGCGGCGCGGCTGCAGCGGGTGCGTCATCGGCTGCGCGAGCAGCCGGCCCGTAACCGAATCGGACTGCGCGGCCAGATCCGCGACCGCGCCCTGCGCGACCAGCGTGCCGCCGCGCTTGCCGGCGCCCGGGCCGACATCGATGATGTGATCGGCGCGGCGGATCGTGTCCTCGTCATGCTCGACGACGACGAGCGTATTGCCCTTGTCGCCGAGCTTGCGCAGCGCGTCCAGCAGGATCTGGTTGTCGCGCGGATGCAGGCCGATCGTCGGTTCGTCGAGCACGTAGCAGACACCCTGCAGGTTGCTGCCGAGCTGCGCGGCGAGCCGGATGCGCTGCGCTTCGCCGCCCGACAGGCTCGGCGCCGCGCGATCGAGGCTCAGGTAACCGAGCCCGACTTCCTCCAGAAACGCGAGGCGGCTGCCGATCTCGCTGACGATGTCGCGTGCGATCTGCGCGTCGCGCCCCGTCAGTTCCAGCCCGTCGATCCAGCGCCGCGTGTCGGACACCGTCCATTGCGCGACCTCGACGATCGGATGCGCGTCGAACGTGACCGCGCGCGCGGACGGATTCAGCCGCGTGCCGTGGCAATCCGGGCACGGCTCGTTGCCCACGCCTTCCGGTTCCTGCTCGTCGGACGGCAGCGTCTGCTCGCGGCCGCGATCATCCCCGGCGAGCACCGT
The DNA here is from genome assembly GCF_011753045.1 of Burkholderia sp. Ap-955. Classification (NCBI taxonomy): domain Bacteria; kingdom Pseudomonadati; phylum Pseudomonadota; class Betaproteobacteria; order Burkholderiales; family Burkholderiaceae; genus Burkholderia; species Burkholderia sp. Ap-955. The sequence goes on along the minus strand of NZ_VWWH01000012.1, from coordinate 85,164 downwards.
GTCGTCGTACGCGGCACGCTGTTCGCGCGTGAGCGTGACGCCGGTGCCGACGCAGGTCGTGCACCAGCCGTGCTTGCTGTTGTACGAGAACATCCGCGGGTCCAGCTCCGGGTAGCTCGTGCCGCACACCGGGCACGCGCGCTTGACCGACAGCACCTTGACCGTGCCGACGCGTGCGGTCGAATGATCGTTCTGCATTGCGTGGTGCAGCCCGTCGAGCGGCGCGAGCAGATGCATCACGCCCTTGCCGAGCTCGAGCGTCTCGTCGAGCACGCGCCGCAGTTCGGCCTCGTTGTCCGGCGACACGACGATATCGGCCACCGGCAGCTCGATCGTGTGCTCGCGGAAGCGGTCGAGCTTCGGCCACGGATCGACCGGCACGAACTCGCCATCGACGCGCAGATGCGTGCTGCCGCGCGCCTTCGCCCACTTCGCGAGATCCGTATACACGCCCTTGCGGTTGACGACGAGCGGCGCGAGCAGCCCGACGTGCTCGCCGCGATGATCGCGCAGCAACTGCGCGGCGATCGATTCGACGGACTGCGACGTGACGGGCGTGCCGTCGTGGATGCAATGCTGCAGGCCGAGCTTCACGTACAGCAGCCGCAGGAAGTGCCAGACCTCGGACGTGGTCGCGACCGTGCTCTTGCGCCCGCCGCGCGACAGCCGCTGCTCGATCGCGACGGTCGGCGGAATGCCGTACACCGCATCGACTTCGGGCCGGCCGGCCGGCTGCACGATCGAGCGCGCATACGCGTTCAACGATTCGAGGTAACGGCGCTGGCCTTCGTGGAACAGGATGTCGAACGCGAGCGTCGACTTGCCGGAACCCGACACGCCGGTGATCACGTTGAACTTGCCGTGCGGGATGTCGACGTCGAGCGCCTTCAGGTTGTGCTCACGTGCATTGACGATCCGCACGACGTCTTCGCCTTCGATCGCACGCCGCTCGCGCGCCGCGTTCAGCACGGCCTGCAGCGGCTTGCCTTCGTCGGCGAGCGCCAGCTCGGCATCCATTGCGCGGTCGTACTGCAGCAGCGCCACGCCGGTATGCGATTCGGCGCAGGCCTTCACGTCGTCGGGCGTACCCGCGCACAGCACGAGGCCGCCGCCGTCGCCGCCTTCCGGGCCGAGATCGATCAGCCAGTCGGCCGCGCGGATCACGTCGAGGTTGTGCTCGATCACGATCAGCGAATGGCCGGCCGCGAGCAGCTTGCCGAACGCCTGCATCAGCTTCGCGATGTCGTCGAAGTGCAGCCCGGTGGTCGGCTCGTCGAACATGAACAGCTTCGCCCGCGCGATGCGCGCTTCTTCGGTGACGACCCGGCGGCCGTTGACGGCTGCCGCCGATTCGGCGAGGAAGCCGGCCAGCTTCAGCCGCTGCGCTTCGCCGCCCGACAGCGTCGGCACCGGCTGGCCAAGCTTCACGTATTCGAGGCCGACGTCGACGATCGGCTGCAGCACGCGCAGCACCTCGGCGTCGGTCGCGAAGAACGCGGCCGCTTCGCTGACGGTGAGATCGAGCACGTCGGCGATGCTCAGCGCGCGGCCGTTGCGCTCGATGCGCACTTCGAGAATCTCGGCGCGGTAGCGGCTGCCGTCGCAGTCCGGGCAGCGCAGGTAGACGTCGCTCAGGAACTGCATCTCGATGTGTTCGAAGCCCGAGCCGCCGCAGGTCGGGCACCGGCCGTCGCCCGAGTTGAAGCTGAACGTACCGGCGCCGTAGCCGCGTTGCAGCGCAAGCGGCGCCTTCGCGAACAGCTTGCGGATCTCGTCGAACGCGCCGACGTAGCTCGCCGGGTTCGACCGCGTGGTCTTGCCGATCGGCGACTGGTCGACGAACACGACGTCGCCGACCTGGTCGGCGCCCGTGAGGCCGCGGTACGCGCCCGGCGACTCGGTCGCCTTGCCGTGGTGCCGCGCCATCGCCGGATAGAGCACGTCCTGCAGCAGCGTGGACTTGCCGGACCCCGACACGCCCGTCACGCAGACGAGCCGCTGCAGCGGAATCTCGACCGTCACGTCGCGCAGGTTGTGTTCGCTCGCGCCTTCGAGCACGATGCGCGGCGTGTTCGCGTCGACCACCCGACGCGCCCAGTTCGACGCATGCGCGACCTGCTTGCGGCCGCCGAGATACTCGCCCGTCAGCGTGCGCGCGGAGCGGATATCGCCCGGCGTGCCGTCGTAGACGATCGTGCCGCCGCGCTCGCCCGGGCCGGGCCCCATGTCGATCAGCCGGTCGGCCGCGAGCATCACCGACGGATCGTGTTCGACCACGACCAGCGTATTGCCCGCGTCGCGCAGCCGCTGCATCGCCTCGACGATCCGCGTGAGGTCGCGCGGATGCAACCCGATGCTCGGTTCGTCGAGCACGAACAGGGTTTTCGTGAGCGACGTGCCGAGCGCCGTCGTCAGGTTGATCCGCTGCACCTCGCCGCCCGACAGCGTGCGGCTCTGCCGGTCGAGCGTCAGGTAGCCGAGCCCCACGTCGCACAGGTATTTCAGGCGCGTGCGCACCTCGGCGAGCAGCAGCTTCAGCGCATCGTCGAGCAGCGCGCTCGGCAGCGTGATGTCGTCGAAGAAGCGGCGAATGCGCTCGATCGGCAGCAGCATCAGGTCGTGCACGGTCAGGCCCGGCAGCGCTTCGAGCTGCGCGCGGCTCCAGTCGACGCCGCGCGGCATGAAGCGGCCGGCCGGCGCGAGCACGCCGTCCGCATTCTCTTTCGACCCGAGCCGCCATTGCAGCGATTCGGTCTTCAGGCGCGCGCCGCCGCACACGTCGCACGGCGTGTAGCTGCGGTATTTCGACAGCAGCACGCGGATATGCATCTTGTACGCTTTCGACTCGAGATAGCCGAAGAAGCGTTTCACGCCGTACCACTGGCTCTGCCACTTGCCGTTCCAGTCCGGCGACCCGTTGACGACCCAGTCGCGCTCGGCGTCCGACAGCTCGGACCACGGCGTGTCGCGCGGGATGCCGGCTTTCGCCGCGTAGCGCATCAGGTCGTCCTGGCACTCCTTCCAGGCAGGGGTCTGCATCGGCTTGATCGCGCCGCCGCGCAGCGTCTTGCGTGCGTCGGGGATCACGAGGCCGAGATCGACGCCGATCACGCGGCCGAAGCCGCGGCAGGTTTCGCACGCGCCGTACGCCGAATTGAACGAGAACAACGCCGCCTGCGGCTCCGCGTAGCGCAGGTCGCTGTCGGGATCGTGGAGCCCGGTGGAGAAACGCCACACCTGCGGCTCGGCGGCCGTGCCACCTGCCTGCTCCGGCTCCGCCGCGAGCACGTACACGTTCACGCGCCCGCCGCCGCGCTTCAGCGACGCCTCGATCGCCTCGACCACACGCACCTTGTCGGCGCCCTGCACGCGGAAGCGGTCGGCCACCACGTCGAGCACCTTGCGCGGCCCGGTGGGCGACGCGACCTCGCGCTGCGCCTGCACGCGCGTATAGCCGCTCGCCGACAGCCACTGCGCGATTTCTTCATCGGACACCGCTTCCGGCAGCTCGACCGGGAACGTGACGACCACGCGCGGATCGTCCGCCTGCGTGCGCGCGACGAGCTCCGCGTAGATCGTCTCCGGCGTGTCGTGCCGCACCTGCCGCGCGGTCTTGCGGTCGAACAGCTCGGCCGCGCGCGCGTACAGCAGCTTCAGGTGATCGTTCAGCTCGGTCATCGTGCCGACGGTCGAGCGCGAGCTGCGGACCGGGTTGGTCTGGTCGATCGCGATGGCCGGCGGCACGCCGTCGACACGTTCGACCTGCGGGCGGTCCATCCGGTCGAGGAACTGCCGCGCGTACGCGCTGAACGTCTCGACGTAGCGCCGCTGGCCTTCCGCGTACAGCGTGTCGAACACGAGGCTGGACTTGCCGGAGCCCGACGGGCCGGTAACGACCGTCATCTCGCCGGTGCGCAGGTCGAGATCGAGATTCTTGAGGTTGTGCTGACGTGCTCCGCGAATGCGGATCAGATTGCTGGATGACAATTTGCCTGCCCGTCTGAATGAGTTAGCCAGAGTTCACGGTGCCGGAACGCTGCGGCGGATGCCCGCAGGCGCGGCGCACGGGCCGCAAGGTTGTACCCGTGCGACTCGATTTCGACGGACACTATACTGTATATTCATACAGTTTTCCACGACGACCCTGGCGCTGTCATGGGCAGGCGGCTGGCGAGGCGGCGAGATGCATCCAGCCCGGAGCTTTCTTCGCTCGAACCGGAACGGCGAGCGCCCGGTAGCTGGCGAGCCGTGGCGCACTTTTCCCAATAAAAACAACCAATCGGAATAGGGGTTGCTGCTCGATCGTTCGTTCAGCCGCGTACTGCTCGAGGAAGCCGTATCCCTTTCAATTCCGTGACGCCGTTGGGCGGGGTGCATACGCGCACAGACACAGCGGCACCACCACCAGTGCGGCGCCCACGACAAAGGTCGTAGAGGCACCGAAGCGGGCCCATACCACGCCCGCGATACTGCTCGCGAGCAGCATGGCCACACCGCTGATCAGGTTAAATACGCCGAACGCTGTTCCGCGCAGGGTCGGCGGCGACGTTTCCGAAACCATCGCCGCCAAAATGCCTTGCGTGAACCCCATATGCAGTCCCCATGCGGCAACCCCGACAAACATCGACAGTTTCGACCTCCCCATGCCGAGGAGCAAATCGGCCGCAATCAACAGAACCATGCCCATGGCGAGCAGAACCCGCCGGTCCACACGATCGGAAAGCACGCCGACCGGCCAGGCCGACAGCGAGTATGCGAAGGCCATGACGACCATCACCGCGGGAATCCACGCGACATCGAGACCGGCTTGCTGCGCGCGCAGCACCAGAAACGCCTCGCTGAAACGCGCAAGCGTAAATGTCGCCCCGACGATGACGACGAACCAGTAGTGCGAGGAAAATTCTCGCAGCGCCCGCCAATGCAGTGGCGAGCGGAAAGGCCGATGGGATTGCCCGCGGTCGGATTCGCGTATGCCGAAGACGATCAGGCCGACCGCAACAAAAGCGGGCACGGCGGCGAACCACAAAACCCACCTGATCTGATCCGCGAACCCCAACATCAATACGATCGCGAGCATCGGCCCCAGAAATGCGCCGATCGTATCCATCGATTGGCGCAATCCGAAGCAGGCGCCGCGAATGTCTGGCGGAGCGACATCGGCCACCAACGCGTCCCGCGGCGCGCCACGAATGCCCTTGCCGACACGATCGAGCAGACGCGCCGTCACGACGACGGTTGGCGTGGTCGCCAGCGGAAACAACGGCTTGGTCAATGCGGCGAGCCCGTAGCCGAGCAGCAGCAACCCTTTGCGACGCCCCAGCCAATCGCTGATCGCGCCGGAAAAAACCTTGACGATCATCGCTGTCGCCTCTGCCGCCCCCTCGAGAACCCCGAGCGCCGCCACACTCATGCCCATCGTCGAGACCAGGTAAATCGGCAACAGCGCATGGATGAGCTCGGATGACAGATCCATGAACAGGCTCACGAAACCCAACGCCCAAACGGTACGTGGTATGGCGGGCCTTTTGGCAACAGGTGATTGGGTGGCCATGATGCGTCGAGGTCAAAAGCGGTTCGTTGGAAAGTAGCGTGCATCCGTTACAGCGGGTATGACATTCCGCCGGACGGAGATCGACCAGAAGTACAGCGCTCCACAACGGAAGACGAATCAGATACCGGAATATTCACCCCTCCCTGGGATCTCGACCAGGATTCGCGATGCACACCCGGCGCGGTGAACGCCGGCCAACGTGCATTAGTGGCCGGCGACCGGGGCGCCGCGGGGCAATACCAGCGTGACGGGCCCGGTTGCATCGCTGACGCCTGCCTCGACGCTCGACGCGACCGCATCCATCTTCACAAAACCAGGAATGACAGCGGTATTCGACCGCGTTATGACACCGACAGTGAGCAATTGCCACGGCTGCCGGAACAACTCCGGGTATTGCGCGCCATACCAGACCGGCACACGCCCCGCCCGATCAGTCGCGACCTCGTACTCGGAACGCCAGAGCCGCAATACCGTACGACTCAAAGGCTGGGCTGGATCGAACTTGACGAAGGTCAGTGCCGCGCCGTAGCCGTTCGACAACTTCGGCAGCACGGGCAATGCGCCGACGGACACGTGTGGCGTCAACCACAGCAGCGCGGATTGCGTCGACCACGCGGGAGCAGACCGCCAGCCGGAGGCTTCGAGCTGCTTCGAAATCGAGATTGCATCGTCCGCCCACTGCAATGAAAGCGCTTCTTCCCGATCACCACTCAAGTCGATACGTCGAACCGGAAGCGAGCGCCACCCGCCATCCATCCACTGACGAAGCGTTAAAGTTGTTTCGTGCGCGACCGGGCGGCTCCGCTCGAGATCGGCACGATCGGCGTCAATATCCACCCAGGCGCCATAGATCGCGAGCGTACCCGCCACGATGCAGACCAACAGGCCCGGCCGCACGTCATCGCGCACGGTCCAGTGTGTATGGATGCCAGCCAGCGCGGCGAACCACGCGAGTCCCAGGCCCCATCCGGCCAAAATGTCGGCAAGCCAGTTTTCGCCCAGATAGAGATGGGCGAAGCCGACCAGTGCAATCCATCCGACTATCCCCGCGATGACCGCGCCGCGCCATGACGACTCCCATCGGCGAATCAGCAGCCAGCCAAGCGATCCGTACAACAGGAGATTGAGCGTGGCATTACCGCTTGGCATCGGCGCGTGCGGCACACCCGCCTGCCACACCAGCGGCTTCACGTAGTCTGACGGCTCAAGTACGGGGCTGACCGCCGCGGCAATGCACACCACGAGCAACCAGTAGATCGTCGTGCGCCAGCATTGGCGTACCACCAGCCAGAGGAGTACCACTGCAGCCACGATCAGGCCGACGTCCCACCCGCTCAGTTCGACCACTCCCGTCATCAAAGAGTCGATGGGCGCTGTGTGAAGCGTGCGCAGGAAGTTATCGATCGCGATGTCGGCATCCATGAGCGGATCGTGTGCGATCACGTCCTGAAGAACGCCAAGGAACAGCCACACCCCCCCGATGAACAGCAGGGCAAGCACCATCAGCGTCGGCGATTCGGGATGGTCGGGACCGATGATGCCCGACAGCGCCGTTGCGAGACGTGGATGCCGGCGCGCCAGGCGCTCCATCGCCCGCCACGCGGCGGCCCTCACGGCAGGCACGCCATATCGCATCGCAATACGCACGAACCGGACGATCAACCAGATCAGCGCGGCGAGCAGCAGCAGCATCACGGCGAGGCGCTCACTCACGGCAGCAGCGAGTTGAGCAGACGCACCAAACACGATTCCCGGGACGATGTGAGCGGGAGACCATGCCAATGCCGAAGCGATATTGATCGGATAGAACTTGCGGCGCGGCATCTGTGCCGCCCCAGCGACCAGCGGAACGATTGCGCGTACCGGTGCAAGGAAGCGCGCCATGACGATGCTCTTCCCGCCGTGCCGCGCGACAAACTGCTCACCGCGTTCCCAGGCCTCCATATGTCCGTGATCAGCCCACCAGGTGCGTACCTCGCCCGCATAGCGGCGACCAAGCTCGAAGCTGATCCCGTCACCCGTCATCGCACCGAGTGCGGCGACACCGAGGGTCGTCCACACATCCAGCACACCAGCGCCGATCAGCGCACCTGCGGCAAACATCACGATGCCGGCCGGGACGAGGGTTCCCATGACGGCAAGCGATTCCGCGCAGGCCACACCGAAGACGATGATCAGGACGAGCACCGGATGGGTCGCGATACCGACAAGCCAAGCGTGCATGGGTCACCCGTTCGACGAAGCGGCCGGCGACTCCGCCAGCGTGTCCAGCTCGAACCGTCCGTACCGCAATGCCAGCGTCGGCAGCACGATCAGATTCAGCGCAGTCGACGTGATCAGGCCACCGAGGATGACGATTGCCATCGGCCCTTCGATCTCGTTGCCGGCAGCACCACTGGTCAACGCGAGCGGCATCAGCGCCAATGCGGTCACGAGTGCGGTCATCAGGATCGGAATCAGACGCTCCGACGCGCCTCGTACCGCGGTATCGATTCCCCACGGCATGCCTTCGACGTGGACGAGGTGTTCGTAGTGGCTGATCAGCATGATCGAGTTGCGCAACGAGATGCCGAACAACGTGACGAAGCCGACCATGCTGCCCAGCGACAGGTCGCCACCGGCCAGTGCGACGCTCAGGACGCCCCCCACCAGCGCGAACGGCAGATTGATCATCACGAGCACGACGCCGCGACGGCTCTTCATCGCGAGGAACAGCAGCAACGCGATACCGACGGCGGACATCGCGCCATAGACGAGCAGATCGCGCTGCGACTGCGAACGCGCTTCGCTTTCGCCGGAGAAAACCGCATACGTCCCCGCCGGCATGGCGATCTCGTGACTCACACGCGCTTGCGCTTCCTTCACGAAATCGCTCACGGCGCGGCTGCCGAGGGTCACGGAAACCGTCTGCATGCGCCGACCGCCGTCGTGCGTGATCTGGTAGCGCCCCGACGCCTGACCGATCGTCGCGAGCGCGCGCAGCGGAACCGCGAGCCCGTCCGGGTTACGCAGCATCAGAGCCCCGACGTCCGCGAAGCTGCGGCGCAAGTCGGGCGACAGGATCACGACGACATCGTACGTACGACTGCCCTGATAGACCTGCGACGCGGCCGCGCCCTGGTACGCGCTCTGGATTGCCTCGAGCACATCCACCGGCCGAAAACCCCAACGGCTCAGTTGATCGGGCTTGAGCCGCACGTCGAGTTCGGGAATGCCGGGTGGCGACTCGACGCCGACGCTGGCGACGCCGTGGATCGTGCCGAGCAGCCGCGCAATTTCCTGAGCCTTGCGGTCGATCACATCGAGGTTGTCGCCGAACACGTTGACGACGACCGGTGCAGTGACGCCCGAGATCGTTTCGTCGATCCGCTCGACGAGAAACGTATTGACCGACGTCGTGAGTCCCGGGAAGCGCCCAAGCGCCTGCTGGATGCGGTGCAACGCCTCGCTCTGGCCGGATGCGCTCATCGGCTCGAGATCGACCTCGAACTCGCTCAACTGCACGCCCATCGGGTCGACCACTTCGTTGGCGCGTCCCGCACGCTGGGCGACGAGGCGAACGCCGGGCACCTGCATCAGCGCATGCGTGACCTGTGTCCCGATCCGCATCGATTCGGCGAGCGACGTGCCGGGCGCGATCCCCATATGGACGATGTAGTGGCCTTCGCGCAGCTCCGGAATGAAGTTGCCGCCCATGAACGGCAGCGACGCCAGCGCCGCGACGCACATCAGCGCAACGACCACCATCACGGTCTTCACGCGCTGCTCCACCTTCATCAACAGCGCCGTGTAGCGCTGCTTCAGGCCAGCGATCAGGCGTGGCTCGTGTGCCGGCAGCGGGCCGCGCGAGAGTAATGCAAGCGCCATTGCCGGCGTCAGCGTCAGCGCGACACCGAGCGACGCCAGCACCGCGAGGATGTACGCGATGCCGAGCGGCGCGAACAGCTTGCCGGCCACCCCCGACAACGTCAGCACCGGCAGGAAGATCAGCATCACGATGAACGTCGCGAACACGACCGCGCTCCGCACTTCGAGCGATGCGCGAAGCACGACGCGAAACACGGGCAACGGTGTCGGCAGCGCGCGGTTCTCGCGCAGCCGCCGATAGATGTTCTCGACATCGATGATCGCGTCGTCGACCACTTCGCCGAGCGCGATCGCGAGGCCGCCCAGCGTCATCGTGTTCAGGCTGACGCCGAACGACACGAGCACGATGACCGCGACCAGCAGCGACAGCGGGATCGCGACCGCCGAGATGATCGCGGTACGGACATTGAGCAGGAACAGGAACAGCACCGCGATCACGAGGACGGCGCCGACCAGCAGCGCGGTACGCAGGTGCCCGACCGATGCGTCGATGAACTTGGCCGGCCGGAACACGTCCGGCTGAACGTCGATGCCCTGCTTCGCCAGCACCGGACGAAGCGCTGCGAGCGTCTTGTCGATGTTGTTCGTCACGGCCCGCGTGTTCGTTCCGTACTGGCTTTCCAGCACGAGCATCACGCCCGGCTGCCCCATGATGGATGCCGCGCCCACTGCCGGCGCGCTTCCCCACGTCACGGCCGCGACATCGGACAGACGCACCGCGACACCGTTGCTCCAGCGGAGCACGACACCTGCCAGCTTTTCCGGCGTCGCGATCTGACCGTCCGCGTTGACCGCGATGCGCTGGTTGTCGTTCTCGATAAAGCCGGCACCACGCACGCCGGTCGACTGGCGTGCCGCGGCAATCACGTCCTGGATCGACAAGCCGTAGCGCATCAGTTTCGCCGGATCGACCTGAACCTGCAGCTGACGCGTCTGGCCGCCGAACACGATGGCGTCGGCGACGCCCGGCGCGCTCATCAGCTGCGGCCGAACGACCCATTGCGCGATGTCGTACAGGTCCATCAACGAACGCGTCTTCGACGTCAGCCCGAGCGTGCGCACGACGCTGGTGGTCGTCGTCAACGGCAACAGGCGCGGCGGCAGCACGCCCGCCGGCAACGTCGCGGCCAGCGCGTTCACGCGTTCGGACACGAGCTGGCGGATCTGCATCACGTTCGCGTGCGCATCGAACACCAGCGTGATCGACGCCAGACCCTGCATCGAGCGCGAACGCATCGACTGCAGGCCGACCATGCCGCCGAGGCCATTCTCCATCGGCTGCGTCACGAGGGTTTCGACTTGCTCGCTGGTCAGGCCCGGCGCCTCGACCTGGACGATGCTCATCGGTGGCGCGAATTCCGGAAAGACGTCGAGCTTCGCGTGCGACAGCGAAAAGAGGCCGTAACCGGCCGCCAGCACGGCGAGCGCGTATACGATGCCGCGAAAGCGCAGCGAGAACCGGATGATCGCGTCAAGCATGGGCAGTGGTCGGATGGATGGCGGGCAAGCCGAACGCCAGATTCAGTCGTCGCATTCGGGTGGATCCTTGCAGGCCGTCGCGATGCCCTGCGGTTTCTGTTCCTCCGACAGCAGCAGCTGCGCGCCCTGCGTCACGACGGCGTCCCCTGCATGGAACCCGGTCGTCACGTCGAAGCCCTGATCGCCCGCGGAATCGGCCGGCACGGCGCGGCGCGTGAAGCGATCGGGCGCCGTGCGCACATAAACCCAAGGCTGCCCGCCGTACCACACCACGGCGCGATCGGGAATCGCCAGCGCCGACCCGGCCGGGTTCGCGCCCGGCACGTGTGCGCTCGTGCGGGTGCCGACCGGCAACGCGCGTGCGACGGCATAGAGCCACGGATTGCCTTGCACCGCCGGATCGCCCTGCGGCGAGGCCGACAGCTTCTGCGCCATCACGGGCTGGCCGTCCGGCCCGTCGATTGCAATGCGCTCCGGGGCCGCGGCCGCATCGTCGGGCGGCAGCGTCACGCGCACGACAATCGCCTGTCCGGCGAGCAGCCGCCGAAATAACGGGGATTGAGGCGCCATCGCGGCATTCGTCAGGACGTCGCCAAACTGCTGACGCATCGTCGCGGCCAGTGAGCCTTGTGCCGCATCGGCGGACTGCAGCTTCGCGCGAGCCGTTTGCGCGGCTGCCTGCGCGTCCTGCAATGCCTTTTGCGAGACGTTCCGATCGTCTGCGAACAGCGTTCGGCTTCGTTCGTATTGTGCTTGCGAGGTGGCGGCCAGTTCACGTGCGGTATCGCGGTCCGCGATGGCCGACGCCAGCCGGTTGCGCAGATCGAACAGCGGCTGCAAGTCGACGACCGTTGCATAGGCCGTGCGGCCGGATCGCACGGCTGCCGCGGCCAGCGGTGTCGCTTCGATTCGACTGGCGCGCTGCTCGTCGGTCGGCACGACGACGACCGTCTCGCCGTTCACGGTTTGCACGGCGGGCTGCGCCACACGTGTTGCGGCAACCGGTGCTGATGTTCCCGGACCGAGCGTCCGGTAGATGTACCACCCGGCACCGGCGACCAGCGCAATGGAGATAACGGAGAAAAAGAGCAGTCGGCGTTTCATCGCGCACTCTGTTGTGACGGGGAGAACGTTCGGACGGCGTCCGGTGTCAGCGGGCGCTGCATCGCGTCCTCGAGTGCGCCGGCCGCCTGGCGAACCGCGACGGCCGCGTCCAGACGAGCGATCTCGGCGGCCTGGTAGTCGGCGTTCGCCTGCGTGAGCGTCAGGCGGTCTACGTCTCCGGCTGCGAATTCGGCTGCCTGACTGTCGAGTTGCCTGCGTGCGGCGGTGCGGTGTATATCGGACAGCTTCAACGCGTCGATGCTCGATCGATAGCGAGCGAGCGCGTGATCGAGGTCGCCGAGGATCGTGTCCTGCAGCGCGGCGGTGCGGGCCGCGGCTTCCTTGCGCTTCGCTTCCGCCTGCGCGATGCCACCCTGGTTCTGATCGAAGATCGGCAGCGCAATGCCGGCCAGGCCGAACGCAATCTTGTGCGTGCCGGTGTCGTACGTGTAGCCGGGGCCGAGGTGAATGTCCGGGTATTGCTTGGCGACCTCCAGCTGCAACGCCGATTCGGCGGCCGCATAGTCGGCAAGCGAACCCAGCAGGTCTGCACGATGCAGGATCGCGTCGCGCTGGGCATCGGTCGCGGGTGGCGGTGGTGGAACGTGGTCGAATTCGTCGAAATCGAAGGTAACGCGCTCCAGCGTGGCGGCCGGGATGCCGATCGCCGCGGCCAGTTGCGCGCGGGCATCCTGTTCGGCGCCCCGGCTCGCCGCCAGATCGATTTGCGCCTGAGTCTGCGTGGCGACAGCCGCGTCGACGTCGGGCCCGGCGCTTTCTCCGACCGCGCGTCGCTTCGTGACCATTGCGACGATCTGCTGCGCCGCGTCGACCTTGCGCGACAGTAGCTCGCTGCGCTCGCGGCCCGCTTGGAGCGCCAGCAGCGCGTCACGCACCTGGGCGCCGACTTTCCACGCCTCGTTGCCGATTGCCAGGCGAGCCGATTCCGACAGGTGCGATGCCTGATCGATCCGATACCCGCGCTTGCCCGCGGTTTCGATCGGGATGTCGAGTGCCGGGCCGGTCGTAAACGGTGCGCCCGGCCCCGGGTTCGGCGTCGCCCACTGGAACGGCAACTGAAGGACCGGATTCGGGATCGCACCGGCTACATCGATGCCGGCCTTCGCCGTTCCCCACTGCGCGCGGGCGATATCCAGTGCCGGGCTGTAGTACCAGGCCGCCAGCGTGAGCATCTCGCGATTCCAGCGCGGCAGCGGCCACGGTGCGACGTCGTGCCCAAGCTCGCGCACGAGGTACGCATGCAGTTCGTCGCTCGCGAGCGACCGGTCTTCGAATTGACGGGCAATCTGTAGCGGCGCGATCGGCTGAGGATCGTAGGTCGCACAGCCGCCCAGCAACGCACAGACGACAAGCAGCGCTCCGCGCATACGGGTATCCGGGGTCCTGGCCGACCGATGTGTCGGCTTTCGGCCCGGATACTACGCAACCGGTTGTGAAGTTTTCGTCAACAAAGGGTCAGGTCGACTCGATTCGCGCCGGTTTCGCGGCCGGCAGGCGCAACGACACGCGTGTGCCTTTGTCCGGCTCGCTGTCGATCCGGATCGCCCACCCATGGCGATCGCAGATTTTCTTCACGATCGACAGACCGATGCCGAAACCCGGTGCTGCGGTGCGCGCCTGGTAGCCGCGATCGAACACATGCGGCAACGCATCGGCGGGGATGCCGTGCCCGGTGTCCTCGATGTGCAGCCAGCCGTCCGCAAAGGAGAACGCGATCTCGCCGCGATCCGTATAGCGAACGGCGTTGTCGATCAGATTCGACAGGACCAGCCCGAGCACGGAGCGGCTGGTCTCCACCTGCACGCTGCGATCGATGTCGATCCGAATCTGGATACCTTTGGCGTTCAGCGTCGCGGCAGCCGGATCGACGGCTTCCTCGATCGCGCCGACGAGGCACACGGCCCCGACGTCGGCGGGCGGTTTCTCACGCGCGAGCAGCAGCAGCGCGTCGACCAGATCCTTCATCCCGTCCGCGGCGCGTTCGATCTGCTGCAGTCGGGCGCGCGACTTCGCACCGATCGATGCGTCGTGCTCGAGCAGTTCGCAACTGGTCTTGATCACGGTCAGCGGCGTGCGCAGTTCATGACTGACGTTCCCGGCGAACTCCTTTTCACGTTCGACCATCTCGGCCATGCGTCGGTGATAGTCGTTGAACGCTTCGGCCAGCTCGCCCACTTCAGCCTCATCGTACTTCCCGGTATTGAGCGATGCCGATCCGCCGAGCCGCAGCGACTTCACCTGCTGCGCCAGGCTCGCGACCTGCCGCACCAGCAGCCCCGACAGCCAAAACGCGCACCAGATCGTGAGCAGCGCGAACACGCCGGTGCCGGCCATCAGCGCGTTGATCACCTGCCGGAATCGCTGCTCGTACGTGCTGAAGTCATACACACGATAGAGGCGGCCCGCGCCGAGCGGCACGATTGCGACGTGGATCTCGCGGTCGTCGAGAATGATCTCGTGCGTGCCGTCGGCGAGCTGCGTGACCGAGTCCGGCAGCGCCAATTGCGGGCGGTCCGCCTCCGATACATAGCCGTTCAAGCGGACGTCGAACGGCGGCATCAGCGCCGGGTCGCTGCGATACGAACGCAGCACGCTGGCCAAGTCGTCGCGAATCAGCGCGGTGATCAGTCGCTCCTCCTGCGCTTCGGCGAGCGTCTTGACACCCAGCGCCTGCGCGATGAGCAGCACGATCGTCAGCGCGGAGAAGAAAAGCGCAACTTTGGCGCGAAGACTAAAGCGCACGGTCTTCATCCGCCACGAACCGGTACCCGAGACCATGAACGGTCTCGATCGGATCGCGTTCGCCCTGCGCGGTGAGTGCCCGGCGCAACGTGTAGACGTGCGCGCGCAGCGTGTCGCTGTCAGGCAGCGCTTCGCCCCATACTTCGGCTTCGAGTTCCGCATGACCGATCACCCGGCCTGGCGTCTGCATCAGCAGGCGCAGCAGATGCAGGCATTTGGGCGGCATCTTGACTGGCCGGCCGGCCCGCTCGACGGTCAGCGTCTTCAGGTCGAGGCAGACGTCGGCACAACACAACGCAGTCTCGGCGACCTGCCCGCGGTAGCGTTTGACCAGTGCGCCGAGACGCGCGCCGACTTCCTTGAGCGAGAACGGCTTGACGAGATAATCGTCGGCGCCATGATCAAAGCCGTCGAGCTTGTCATCCAGCGTGTCCCTTGCCGTCAGCATCAGCACCGGCGTATCGCGATGATTCTCTTCGCGCAGCTTGCGGCACAACGTCAGCCCGTCCATGCCCGGTAGCGACAGGTCGAGCAGAATCGCGTCCCAAGTTTGCGACACGGCCAGCTTCAGGCCGGCAGGGCCGCTCATGGCCATGTCGACCTCGTAGCCGGCACCCTCCAGATAGTCGTAGAGGTTGGTCGCGATGCTGGCGTCGTCTTCGATGACGAGTACGCGCACGGTGTTCTCCAAAGGTCCGCAAGCCGGATCGATTCTGCCACGCGCGCCTGGCGAGGGGAATCGACGCGGAGTCGGCCGCGTGATGACGGCTCTCGCTGAAATGATCAGATCAAGCTCATCTGCGTTCAGTCGGTTGTCGTCCGGGGCAGCTTTGCCTCCCGCCGGGCCCGGTCGTTCACGATCTGGTGACGCCGATGGTCCGTCATCTTCTTCCACCCGCGGGCTTCGTCCCGCGTGCGCAGGCACGCCACGCAGTAGCCGGTCCTGCCGTCGAACGAGCACACTTCGACGCAAGGCGATTTGACTGCCATCCTCAGTGCCCCCTCGCGGCGGGCACGACCTCGACAGTCACGTGCGACAGATCCTTGAAGCGCTGAAGCAGGCCGTGATAGAAGCGCGAATCCCGTGCCGTGTCGTCGGTTGAGACGGACACGACCGCGCTCATGTGACCCGGCCCGAGGCGCCAGACGTGCAGATCGTTGATCCGGTCGCCGCCGCCTTCGATGGCAGTGCGCACGTTGTCCGCCAGCCGGCGATCCGGGCTCATGTCGAGCAGGATGCCACCCGTGTCGCGCATCAGGCCGTACGACCAGTTCGCAATCACCAGCGCGCCGATGATGCCGGCGAGCGGATCCATCCAGACCCAGCCGAACGCACGCGCGAGCAACAGGCCGATGATCGTCAGAACCGAGACTGCCGCATCGGCAATCACGTGAATGTAGGCGGAGCGGATGTTGTGATCCCGCGTCGCCGAGCTCGATGTACCGTGATCGTGCTCTTCGAACGCCAGTTCATGCTCGCGACCGTTCAATCGAACGATGGCCTTGAACTCATGAGGCTCAGGGATAGCGTCGACCGACTCCAGATAGCCACCGCGACTTGTCATCGCGAATGCCTGCCAGGAACCGTCCGGACGAATCGTCGTCACCGACACGGCCTTCGCATCGACGAGCGTCGTATCGCGTGTGGCAGGGGCCACGCGGAACACGGGAGGAACCCCCTCCTCGAACACCGACACGAGGAATGCGCCCTGCCGATCGACGATCGTGTGCATGTCCTCTTCGTGCGCGTGATCGTCGTGACCGCCATGGGCGTGCCCGTGATGATGGCCGTGACCATGACCGTGGCCATGGTGATCGCCGCTCAGCAGCCAGACGCTCGCGATGTTGACGAGCAGGCCGGCCACCGCAATCGGAATCGCCTCGCCGAAATGGATCGGCACCGGGGCGAGCAAGCGCGCGACCGCCTCATACCCGATCAGCAGCGCGATCATCGCGAGCACGATCGCGCTCGTGAAGCCAGCCAGGTCGCCAAGCTTCCCGGTCCCGAATACGAAGCGCGGGTCGCTCGCATGCTTGCGTGCATAGGTGTACGCAAGCGCAGCAATCAGCATTGCGCCAGCGTGCGTCGACATGTGCAGCCCGTCGGCGATGAGCGCCAACGAGCCGAAGATCGAGCCGCCGACAATCTCGGCCACCATCATCGCCGCACACAGGCCGATCACCATCCAGGTCCTGCGCTCGTTCTTCTCGTGGGCAGCGCCCAGAAAAATATGGTCGTGACCCGCGCCAAAGGCGGCATCCTTGAATTCGCTCATCGCTTCACCTGATTACTTGAAATAGCTGTGAACGACTTCGATCAGCTGTTCGGTCGCGCTGCCTTCGTCCTCGTGCCCCTCGGCATCGACGAGGTGGCTGCGGATGTGATCCTCGAGCACGACCGCGAGCAACCCGTTCATCGCACCGCGGCTGCTCGTGATGAGCTGGAGAATTTCGTTGCAGCCGCGCTCTTCCTCCAGCGCCCGCTCGATCGCTTCGACCTGCCCCTTGATGCGGCGGACGCGATTCAGCAGCTTCTGTTTTTCCTTGATGGTGTGGCTCATGGTGGCTCCTTCATATAGCGGGGGGGAGTATATTCCAATTCCCGATTCGATATAGGGAGGAGGGGTATATGTCGGGTTAATGCAAGGTTCGAGCGAGACAGGCCGACAGAGGCCGGCAATGCACATCCGGCGGTATCGATCCTCGGGATTCGATACCGCCGCGGATTTCGTCAGATGACAAACAGCAATGCCGCGAAGACCGCGTAGAACCAGCCGACATGCGCGAGTTGCCGGCTGCGCACCTGCGTTGCACGGAACGACCATTGCAGGAAGACGATCGCCAGTGACGTGATGCCTGCGGCGAGAATGGAAGGCGTTGCCAGATGCCATGGCGTAAAGAACAGACCAAATGCCGTGGGAATCGTCGCCTGGATCATCATTGCGCCGCTGATGTTCGCCAGCGCAAGCCGCTCCTTACCTTGTCGCACCCAGATCACCGCGTTCATGATTTCGGGCAATTCGGTCGCGATCGGACTGAACAGCAAGGCTGTTAGCTGAGGGCTCAGTCCGAGCCACGGGCCGACAGCTTCGATCTGGCGGACGAACAAATGGGATGCTGCGAAGATGACCACCAGCGCACCAGTCACCTGCAACGCCACCCAGAACATGGCCGGATTTGCATCGCGCGGGCGCAGCTTCAACGGCTCGAGTTCTCCGTGTTCGTCGCTGTCATCGGAAGCGGTCAACTCCTTCCAGCAATAGACGGCGTAGGCTGCGAGAAAGGCAAGACCGAGCAACGGCTTGAAGCTGAAAAGGATCAGGCCGAGTCCGATCTTCACAACGAAAATCGCAAGAAACCAGAGTTGGTCACGGCGAAGACGCTTCACGTCGGCATCGATCGCGCCGGCCCGCACTTTGCCCACGCGACGGGCAGTTGCCAGCAACGCTATGCCGACGACCGCATATGCGACCGTACTTAGCGCGAGCGGTCCGCCAATCGCGGCGCCAACACCGATTTCCTTCTGCGCGGGTGAATTGCCGAACGCCACGGCGACGAGCGTCACAACGCTTTCCGGAAGCGCGGTGCCGAATGCAGCGAGGATGGTGCCGGTCGCCGTCTGCGTCAGATTGAGCTTCTGGCCCAGCCACTCAACGCCGTTGACGAACGTTTCGCACGAGAAGTAGATGATGCCGGCAGCGGCGATGAGCAGAGCGAAGGTCATGATCATGACAGTCGCCCCTGGATGTGGGTGTGGGGTGCGAACAGCATTTGTAGTTCTCCACGAGCCGGGCCACTTAACCAATGACGCCGCCCTTCGCCCGGCTCGGGTGGAAGGAAGGCGTCAAAGGTCTCGTCGGGCCGTGGAACGGCTGCCGGCGCCATGGCATGGGATGCCAATTATGTTGACGACGGCGCTTTGCCTCGAATGGCAAAGCAGACTACTCCCCTAAGACGGGAGCGATTATATCCGGCTATTGCGTCGATAGGGGTGACGCTACAGCCGCGACTGCTGCAATGGCACGCGGAGTTCGGCTCTCGGCGATGTTCTCTTTCCACGACACTGAAAAATCGCTGGCCCTTGCGCCCTGGGAATAAGTGTGCCGAAGCGTACGTTTACCGTACGTATCGCGCGCTGCAGAAACGTTCATGCCGTCACACAGGCAGGGGCGTTCGTGTGCTCGATGAATGGCGCACGGCAGACGCGATGCTTCGATGCACATGGAGGCAACCATGAAGGCTATTTACAGAATCGTCGTCGCCGCGACCGCGCTGGGGATCGCATCGCATGCCAGTTGGGCGCAGCAAACAGTCGATGCGACATTGCTATCGAACACGATCCAGCTCAACACGCACAACGTGAAGTCGGGTCGCGTCGCGTTTGACGTCAAAAATGCCGCGGACAACATGGAGCACGAACTCGTCGTGATCAAGACGGATCTCGCTGACGATGCGCTCCCTGTCGGAGAAGGGCTGGTCATGGAGCACAAACTGAGAAAAATCGGGGAAGTCGAAGATATCGCGCCTGGTCAGAGCAAACGCGTGTCATTCAAGCTCCCGCCCGGCCACTACGTGCTGATTTGCAACAAGCCGGGCCACTATGAAGCCGGTATGCACACGACCCTTGTCGTGGCACCCTGAATCGCAAGGCGGGCCTGCTCGAACAATGGTCGTCAACGACGCGTGTCGATATGAGGAGACTGACGGGCATTGGCGTTCAGCTCCCGCCGCGAACCGTGGATCGATATCGAGCGGAGTGAGTGCGCTTCGGTGACCATGCTTCGAAAATTCATGCTGCGCGGCCGAGACGGACGGAATAAACGAGGGTGCCTATTCGTTTACTAACGGCTCTTCCACGTTCGGAGTTCCATCATGAAACAGATCCATCCGGCGTTCGGTGCTGCGTTGTCGGCTGTCGTGCTGGCGAGCGTCGTGGCGTGTGGTGGCGGTTCGTCTCACGAGAGACAATACACGGTCAGTGCGTTGGTCTCCGACGGCGCTGTTCCGGCTGCGCACGTCGATACCAACCTGAAGAATCCATGGGGCATCGCCTTCAATCCCAAGGGCTTCGTATGGGTCGCGGATAACGGCACGCAGCACGCGACGCTCTACGATGGCAACGGCGTGCCGCAATCGCTCGTCGTGACGATCCCGCCCGGCACGAGCGGCGACCCCAACCCGACCGGGATCGTGTTCAATGGCACGAATGACTTCATGGTGACCCAGGGTGCCAAATCGGGGCCTGCTGCGTTCATTTTCGTTGGCGAGGGCGGGACCATGACCGCATGGTCGCCCGCGGTCAACACGATGTCGGCCATCACGGTGTTCGACAGCGGCGGCAGCGCCGTCTACAAGGGGCTCGCGATGGCCAGCAACAACGGGGCGAATTTCCTGTACGCGACGGACTTCCACAACAACCGGATCGACGTGTTCGACCGGACCTTCGCCAAAGTCACGCTGGCGGGTGCGTTTCAGGATCCCGCCTTGCCTGCGGGATTTGCGCCGTTTGGCATCCAGGCGATCGGCTCGAAACTGTTCGTCGCCTACGCGAAGCAGGACGCGGCAGCACATGATGACGTCAAAGGCGCAGGCTTGGGCGTGGTCGACGTGTTCAGTCCGTCGGGACAATTCCTGCAGCGCTTCGTCACCGGCGGGCCGCTGAATGCGCCGTGGGGCATGGTACAGGCGCCCACGGATTTCGGGCGTTTCAGCAACGCCGTCCTGGTCGGCAACTTTGGCGACGGCATGATCCACGCGTTCGATGCGACTTCCGGGATGATGCTCGGGACCCTCGAGCAAGGTGACGGCAGCGCAATCATCGAGTCGGGGTTGTGGGGCATCGCATTCGGTAATGGGCTCAACAGTCAACCCACCAATACGCTGTTCTTCGCCGCCGGAGCGAACAACGAAGCGGACGGCCTTTATGGCCGAATCGACGTAGGGCCGTGATCGCGATCGCCGGGATGAGTCCTCGGGCGATGCACAATTCAACGCGAATGGACAATGATCGGACGCGGCTGTACCTGCATCCCCGGCGGGTGCCGCGCAACCAGGCGTCGCCCCGTCAGGAAGTGACTGATTTGGTTGAATGGATCTACCCGAGAACTGCGAGCGCAGTGCGGGGTATGCGTACTTTTCATGCGAAATGCGGCGGTTGCAGGGTGACGCCCCGCCTGACGCACCCAACCGCCATTTCCTACACGATAAGGACGATCACCCCAACTTTGGGTGAACGTCAGACCGTAAGAACGGGGAGGTACTCCATGTTGGCCCCCATCGCACGTTT
This sequence comes from Burkholderia sp. Ap-955, assembly GCF_011753045.1. Taxonomy (NCBI): domain Bacteria; kingdom Pseudomonadati; phylum Pseudomonadota; class Betaproteobacteria; order Burkholderiales; family Burkholderiaceae; genus Burkholderia; species Burkholderia sp. Ap-955. The sequence continues at coordinate 64,114 of NZ_VWWH01000012.1, read as the reverse complement.
GCACAATTAAGACGTAGCGTGGGACTCAAAGTCTCGTCGGAGAGCGTTGCACCAGCCCGAACGCGCTGTCTCTTACCATCGCGCAACGAAGTAATACGCAGATCAGTCTTCAGCACCGCCAAAACAATCGGCGAGGCACCGTGCAGCAGAAACAGACATGACAACGGTTTTTGCCAGACATGCCGGTTCTCGTCACTGCCTTCGCCGTGCCTGGATAGTCGCGCTCACGGCGCTCGCATTGCTGCCGGCATCCATTGCGCATGCACTGCCGATCTTTGCGCGCCAGACCGGACAGAGTTGTGTGGCGTGCCACGCCGGCGGTCAGTTTCCGGAACTCACGCCGTACGGGCGCTTGTTCACGCTGAACGGCTACACGTTGGGCGAGCGCACGATACCGCTCGCCGCGATGGCCATCGGCGACCTGAGCAAGACGCGAGCGAACAGCGATGCCAGCGGCAATCCGATCAATACCAAGAACGGCCTGCCGATGTTCGATTTCGCAAGCGTGTTCCTCGCCGGAAAGATCACTGCGGCAACGACCAAGGGAACCCGGTGCACCCGCAAGTCTACCTGCGTGGCTACAACCCGTATGCGCGCATTGCGCTGACGCACGACTGGGGGCCGCACAGCGTGATGGTCGGCGCGTTCGGGATGAGCGTCGACGTCTATCCGAACGACGCCAACAATTTCCCGATCTTCGGCACCGGCGTGACGCGCTATCGCGACTACGGCTTCGACGCGCAGTACGAGTACCTGCTGGAGCCGCACACGATTACCGCGCAGGCGCGCTATGTGCGCGAGAACATTCACGATCCGAACAATTTCGTGCTGGCCGACAACACGGCGGCGAACCTCAATTCGTTGCGGCTCAAGGCCGGATACGTCTATCAGAACAAGTACGGTGTCGCGCTGTCGTATCTTCAATACAACCGGTACACCGGACAGCGCGCGATACTCGGCAAGCGGGAATTTCTATCCGAACACGCAAGGCTGGATGCCCGAGATATTCTGGATTCCGATTCAATATGTAAGAGTCGGCCTGCAGTACACGCACTTCAGCAAGTTCCTCGGCGCGAAGACCAACTACGACGGCAATGGCCGCAACGCGAGGGACAACGATACGCTGTTCCTGTATCTATGGGTCGCTTCGTTTTTACGACGCGGCCGGCGTTCCCCGTTCGTCCGGCCAGTTGGAATACCTGTAACGGGAGGGTTTCGCACATGTCGCATTTCGATCGAAAGCGGATGCCGCCAGATGGCGTGTCGACGTGAGTTGCACGCTGGAGCGGAACGGAGTCGATCCGACGAATCGCAAATGTTGCGGCCAGGAGGTTCGTAACATGAACAAAGTTGTACATATCGTCTCGATAGCAGCGGTGCTCGTCGGGGTGTCCTGTCACGACCTGGAGCGGTCGCGGGAGGTCGACAATCCAGCCGTGCCGGGCAAGACCATTGCGTTGCAGGTGTGCTCGAACTGCCATGGCGCGACAGGCGTGTCAGTCTCGCCGACGTTTCCGAAGCTCGCTGGACAGCGCAAAGAATACCTCGTCGATCAACTGACAGACTTCAAGAATCACACCCGCTCCGATCCGAATGCGAAGCGCTTCATGTGGGGCTTCACGCATCTGACCGACGCGCAGATCGACGATCTTGCGACGTATTTTTCGAGCCAGCACGTGACGCTCGGCGACACCGGCGATCTCTTGCTGATCAGCGAAGGCAAGTCGATCTATATGTCGGGCGTGCCGGACAAGGGTGTCGCGGCGTGCATCGGGTGTCACGGCCAGCATGGCGAGGGGATGAGCCGGTTTCCGCGCCTCGCCGGCCAGCATGCGGACTACGTGATGAAGCAGCTCAAGGTGTTCCGCGAAACCGATACGCGGCCCCGTGGCGCGGTCATGAAGAGCGTGTGCTCGAACATGTCAGAGCAGGACATGCGTGCGGTCGCAGCGTACGTAGAAGCCTTTCCGCCGGAAGCCGGGGCATCGGCGACCCCACCTACCGAAGAGTGAGCAAGCAACATAGATTCTGACCACGTGTGCAAGCAGGCTATTGAACCACTCGGGAAGCGGCCACGGACTTGACGTGCTCGACCGCACCTGAAGAATCGCGCCATATTCGGCGAGGAGCATCAATCAGGAAGGCCCCACCAACGATCGGGACGTAGGAATTGCTCGCGCTTTGAATAACCACCGGCAGCAACACGGTTGTCCCGACGGGAACCGAACTATATAGCGCAGTCTTCGCGCCGGGAGCCAGATAGATACTGTCACCAATATCTGCATCAGGCCCGCAATTGTTGGCACGTCGCTAGCACTTTTCAGGAAAGACGTCCAAGTGCCCGCAGAACAGGACGCCCCATATAACTTGCCCATTGGTGAGCAGAACCTCGTAAGGCAAGCTGGTCAGCGGATCGATGAGGGGTCGGTTTGTCAACGGATTCCAGTAAAGGTTAAGCACACACTGGTCGACTGCAACTGGGAACACTCCACCGGCACCGATCACTCCCGGCGAGGACACAACCGCCACGGCAGTTGCATTCCCCGACGGCACTGCGGCCATATGCTCGTGCACCCGGGAAACGGAAAAGAATGCCAGGGATGATTCACTTTTGAAACGGCGCAGTCCCTGAACGTGACCGCTTCTTGCCGAACGCCGACGCTCCTGCCGGAAGTCTGCGATGACGCTTAGCGTCTAGAAGCAGCCCGAAGCTCTTAATCACTTCAACCTTGTAACGCACGGGAGAAATTGAAGGCCAAACAAGCGTGGGCATGAATATGCGACTTCCGGTCAGAAATGCGTGTTTCTTTACCTGCCCGAGTCTCTGGGTGCACGCGCTAGGTCTTGAAATCTGCTGGTCCGCGTCATCGGTAGACATCATCTGGGTGCCATATCGACGTGGATTTCGCGGTCATCGAGAATGATCTCGTGCATGCCGTCGACGAGCTGCGTGACCGAATCCGGCAGCGCCAATTGCGGGCGGTCCGCCTCCGATACATAGCCGTTCAAGCGGACGTCGAACGGCGGCATCAGCGCCGGGTCGCTGCGATACGAACGCAGCACGCTGGCCAGGTCGTCGCGAATCAGCGCGGTGATCAGTCGTTCCTCCTGCGCTTCGGCGAGCGTCTTGACACCCAGCGCCTGCGCGATGAGCAGCACGAGCGTCAGCGCGGAGAAGAAAAGCGCAACTTTGGCGCGAAGACTAAAGCGCACGGTCTTCATCCGCCACGAACCGGTACCCGAGACCATGAACGGTCTCGATCGGATCGCGTTCGCCCTGCGCGGTGAGTGCCCGGCGCAACGTGTAGACGTGCGCGCGCAGCGTGTCGCTGTCAGGCAGCGCTTCGCCCCATACTTCGGCTTCGAGTTCCGCATGACCGATCACCCGGCCTGGCGTCTGCATCAGCAGGCGCAGCAGATGCAGGCATTTGGGCGGCATCTTGACCGGCCGGCCGGCCCGCTCGACGGTCAGCGTCTTCAGGTCGAGGCAGACGTCGGCGCAACACAACGCAGTCTCGGCAACCTGCCCGCGGTAGCGTTTGACCAGTGCGCCGAGACGCGCGCCGACTTCCTTGAGCGAGAACGGCTTGACGAGATAATCGTCGGCGCCGTGGTCAAACCCGTCGAGCTTGTCGTCCAGCGTGTCCCTCGCCGTCAGCATCAGCACCGGCGTATCGCGATGGTTCTCTTCGCGCAGCTTGCGGCACAACGTCAGCCCGTCCATGCCCGGTAGCGACAGGTCGAGCAGAATCGCGTCCCAGGTCTGCGACACGGCCAGCTTCAGGCCGGCGGGGCCGCTCATGGCCATGTCGACCTCGTAGCCGGCACCCTCCAGATAGTCGTAGAGGTTGGTCGCGATGCTGGCGTCGTCTTCGATGACGAGTACGCGCACGGTGCTCTCCAAAGGTCCGCAAGCCGGATCGATTCTGCCACGCGCGCCTGGCATTCCGGCTCGCGGCGATGACGAGGCGGCTCACCAGTCATTCAAATCACCCCGATGGCGGTTACCCGCCGCCTGCTGACGACGGGTGTGGCACCACGGCAAGCACTGCCCGAAAAGTTAACTTGTAGAAAATGTAACCCATGAGTAGCATTCTCTACATGAATAATACTTCAACCTGGTCGCTCCTCGTTCTGACCCTTCCAACAGAAAATGCGACGGCCCGCATGCGGTTCTGGCGCGCGCTGAAGGCGAAGGGTTGCGCAGTGCTGCGCGACGGCGTTTACCTGCTGCCCTACACCGAAGAGCATGAAGAGACACTGCGCGAGCTCGCGGACGCCATTGCCGAGAGCGGTGGCGCAGCCCACCTGTTGCGCACGCCGAGCCTGACTCCGTCCCAGGAACAGGAATTCCGCGCGCTGTTCGACAGGGCCGACGATTACGCGACCTTCACGCGGACGCTTGCCGACGCGCGCAAGACACTTGCCGGGCAGTCGGTCACGGAACTGACGCGCCTGCTGCGCCGCGTGCGCAAGGATTTCGACGCCATCCGCGCGATCGACCATTTCCCGGGTGATTCGGCCACCCGCGCCGAAGCCGCGCTGCAGGATTTCGTCGCGCTGGTCGATACCGTGCTGTCGCCGGGCGAGCCGCATGCCGCGGACGGCGCTATCCGTCTGCTGGCGATCGACGAGTACCAAGGCCGCACCTGGGCAACACGGCAGCGGATGTGGGTCGATCGCGTCGCCAGTGCGTGGCTGATCCGCCGCTTCATCGACGCGCGCGCCCGCTTCATCTGGCTTGCGGCGCCGGCCGATTGCCCGGTCGATGCGCTCGGTTTCGATTTCGACGGTGCGACGTTCACGCATGTCGGCGAGCGCGTGACCTTCGAGGTGCTACTCGCCAGTTTCGGGCTCGACAAGGACCCTGCGCTGATGCGGCTCGGCGAGATCGTGCATGCACTCGATGTAGGCGGTCCCGCCGCGCCTGAAGCGGTGGGCTTCGAGGCCGTGATGGCCGGCACGCGTCAGCGCACGGAAAACGACGACCAGTTGCTCGAACAGATGGGCGCCGTGCTCGACGCCCTGTACGCGCATTTCGCGTCAAACGGCAAGAACGAAACTGGGGCCAAGTCATGACAACCGCTATCGCCACGACCGAACCGACCTACTCGCTTGGCGAGCTGGTCGCCTACATGTTGCGTCTCGGCACGTTCGGTTTCGGCGGGCCGGTCGCACTCGCAGGCTACATGCGTCGCGACCTGGTCGAGCGTCGCGGCTGGATCACGGAGGCCGACTACAAGGAAGGCCTCACGCTGGCCCAGCTCGCACCGGGGCCGATGGCGGCCCAGCTTGCGATCTATCTCGGCTTCGTCCACTACCGCCTCCTCGGCGCGACGCTGGTCGGTGTCGCGTTCGTGCTGCCGTCGTTCCTGATGGTGGTCGCACTCGGGTTCGCGTACGCGCATTTCGGCGGGCTGTCGTGGATGCAGGCCGTCTTCTACGGCGTCGGCGCCGCGGTGGTCGGGATCATCGCGATGAGCGCGTACAAGCTCACGACGAAGACCGTCGGTCACGACAAGCTTCTCTGGGCGATCTTCCTGACGCTGGCCGCCGTGACCTTCATCACCGAGTCGGAAATCGCGTGGCTCTTCATCGTCGCCGGGCTGATCGGATGGCTGTGGCGTGCCCCGCCCAAGTGGCTTCACAAGGGCGGGCTGCATGCCGTAGCCGCTGCGAATCTTCCGGCGGCCAGCGGCCTGCTGAGCGGCATCGATCTGCCGCAGCTCGTCCAGATCGGCACGTTCTTCATGAAAGCGGGCGCGTTCGTGTTCGGCTCCGGCCTGGCGATCGTGCCGTTCCTGTACGGCGGTGTCGTGACGGAGCACCACTGGCTGAACGACAAGCAGTTCGTGGATGCCGTTGCAGTCGCGATGATCACGCCGGGTCCCGTCGTCATCACCGTCGGCTTCATCGGGTATCTCGTGGCGGGCTTTCCCGGTGCATGCGTCGCGGCGCTCGGCACATTCCTGCCTTGCTATCTGTTCACGGTTATTCCCGCACCGTACGTCAAGAAGTACGGCCACCGGCCGGGTGTCAAGGCGTTCGTCGACGGCATCACCGCAGCGGCCGTCGGCGCGATCACAGGCTCAGTCCTCGTGATCGCGAAGCGATCGATCGTCGACCTGCCGACAGCCGCGCTCGCCGTTGCGACCGTGCTGCTGCTGTGGCGCTTCAAGAAGTTGCAGGAGCCGGTGATCGTGACGGCAGCCGCCATCATCGGACTCGTGGCTTTCCCTCTTCTCCATCACTGACTCGCGTCACCGGGAGACGAACATGACGTACGACATGAAAGCGTTGCCCTGCGATCCCACCGCGCTGCCGGGCCTGTCACCAGCATCTCTTAACAGCCACACAGATGGAAATGGATACGGTCGGGTCGCCGCAGTCGGTTCCCGCGTAATCGACGCGAGCAACCGGGCCAGGAGCGAGTGATGCAAAGGTTTGGCGGGATGGTCCCGGTCGCGATGGCATTTGCCCTGTCCGTTGCGCTATCCGGTTGTGACAGAAGCGCGTCCGATCAGGGGGCCGGCGAGACCGTCACGCTTGAGCACTTGCCAGCGCCGGTGAGAACGACAATCGAGCGTCAACGGGAAGGCGGCAGCGTCGGTGTGATTCAACGGCGCTCGAAGAACGGCGAGTCGCGGTATGTCGTGACGATTGTGCAAGGCGGCCAGGAGCAACGCTTGATTCTGGCCGAGGGCGGCAAGCTCGTCAGCAGCCGTCCGGCCGGTGACGATGAAGAGGACGACGACTGACGATTCAGCCGTGCAGACAGGAGAGGCGCCATGAAGTGGATTACACGGGAACGTCCGAAAATCGATCGCATCGCCTGTCCGTGGCTCATCGCCCGGTTCATTGATGATGCCCCTGAATTTCTCTATGTGCCCGGTGCAGATGTGCTGCGCATCGCCGGCGAAACGGGTGCGATCCCCTACGACGTACCCGGTGTTGAGCTCGGCCACCACGGCGAACACTGCAGCTTTGATGCGTTTCTCGACAAGTACGCGCTTCGCGACCCCGCGCTGCTCAAGCTCGCCGAGATCGTGCGGGGTGCGGACACAAACAGGTTCGATCTTGCCCCGGAGGCAACCGGCTTGTATGCGATTTCCATCGGGCTGTCGGGAAATTTCGCCGACGATCACGAGCAGCTGCGGCACGGGATGGTGATGTACGACGCGCTTTATACGTGGTGCCGACGTGATGCACATGCCTGGTGAGCGTCCGGCCGTGTCGCACGCGGTTCGCCTTTCGCGCTGGCTGATGCCGGCTGGCGTAGAGCGCACGGCATGGATTCTTCTCGTCAGTCGCGGCCTGCGAGGCTTCTGCGACGGCTTCATTGCGGTACTGCTGCCGGCTTACCTGCTCTTGCTCGGCTTCGCGCAAATCGACGTCGGGCTGATCAGTACCGCGACGTTGGCGGGTTCGGCCGTGGCGACAATCGCCGCCGGCATGGTCGCCAGCCGCTTTCCGTCACGCCGGATGCTGACGCTGGCCGCCGTTTTGATGGCTGCCACCGGCATCGGCTTTGCCGGCTTGTCGACGCTTTGGCCGCTGCTCATCGTGGCCTTCGTTGGCACACTCAATCCGAGCTCGGGCGATGTCAGCCTGTTCCTGCCGCTCGAACAGGCGAGACTCGCCGAAGCGGCGAACGGCAATGCGCGGACCGCATTGTTCGCGCGCTACAGCCTGATCGGCGCGGTATCGGCCGCGCTGGGTTCGCTCGCAGCTGGCCTGCCGCTGTGGCTCGCTTCGCACGCAGGCATCTCGCTCCTCGAGGCAATGCGCGCGATGTTTCTCCTGTACGCGGTGACGGGGATCGCGGTCGCCGCGTTGTACCGCCGGCTGCCGATCACGGAATCGCGCCGGGCGACGGCCGCTCCGCCGCTTGGACCGTCCCGGCGGATCGTCACGCGTCTGGCGCTGCTGTTCAGCATCGACGCGTTCGCCGGCGGACTCGTCGTCAATTCGTTGCTGTCGCTCTGGCTGATGCAGCGCTTCGGCCTGTCGATTGGCGCGGCCGGGCAATTCTTCTTCTGGTCCGGCTTGCTCTCCGCCGGTTCCCAGCTCGTCGCCGCGCCGCTGTCGCGCAGGGTCGGCCTGTTGAACACGATGGTGTTCACGCACATCCCGTCGAGCCTCTGCCTGATCGGTGCGGCCTTTGCGTCAACGCTGCCGGCGACGCTGGCGCTCCTGCTGATGCGCAGCGCGTTGTCGCAGATGGATGTGCCGACGCGCACTGCCTACGTGATGGCTGTGGTCACGCCGGCGGAACGCCCTGCCGCGGCCAGCTTTACGTCAGTGCCGCGCAGTCTTGCGGCCGCTGTCGCGCCAACGCTGGCGGGAAGCCTGTTCGGACTCGGGTGGCTCGGCGTGCCCCTGGTCGCATGTGGCGCATTGAAGATCGCCTACGACCTGTCGTTGCTTGCCGCGTTCCGTCACATCAAACCCGACGAAGGGGCCAAGCCGTAGCCGGGCGGAATCGCGAGGTTCCGTCGCGGGGAGCCGCTCGAAGCAATCTTCGGTTCGAAAGGCCAGACGAACAACGGGATGTTCAAGGTCGTGATCGGCAAGCCGTCAAGCATGCATGGCGTCAAAATCGGCAACGAGATGGGCGTCAACACGTGGGCAGCGTTCGCCGGGGCGGACGACGAGGCGGTGGTAGACGGCGACGCACAGGCAGCTGTCGCGCATTGACCGTCGGAATTGAGCAGTACCGCCGCGCTCGGCTTGAGCCGATTGCGGCGGTGATGGTTGTCGCAGGATCGAGTGATGAAACATCTCCGGAATTCACGCCTTGGCCTGCTTCTGCTGGTCGGGCTTTCAGTGTTGCTCTCCGTGGCGGGCCTCGTTGTCTACCGCGCCCATTCGGAGGCAGCCGATCTCTCGCTTGGCAGTCTGCCGTTGAAGCACGTTGCGGATGTCCCATTGCCCGGACGGACGACACGGTTCGACTACGCCAGCCTGGACACGAGTCGCAACCTGCTGTTTATCGCGCATCTCGGTGACGGGGAGATCGTGGTATTCGATACGCGCGCGTCGCGCGTGATTGCCCGGATCGGCGACGTTTCGTCGGTGCATGGTGTTCTCGCTGTTCCCGAGCTCTCGCGTGTGTACGCATCGGCGACCGGTACTAACGAGATCGTCGCAATCGACGCCTCGACGTTGAAAATCGTCGCGCGTATGCCAGGCGGGCGCTATCCCGATGGGATGGCTTATGCGCCAGACGTGAGCAAGCTCTACGTGTCCGACGAATACGGGGAAACGGAAACTGTCATCGATGTACGAACCAATCAGCGCGTTGCAACGATTCCGCTTGACGGCGAGGCCGGAAATACGCAATACGATCCGGTCTCCCGGCACATCTTCGTGAACGTCCAGACGCGCCGTCAGCTCGTCGAGATCGATCCGGCGACCAACCGGATCGTGGGGCGCTTCGATCTGCCTGGCGCCAAAGGCAATCACGGTTTGTTGATCGATCCGCGTGAGCGTCTCGCCTTCATCGCATGCGAAGGCAACGACAGGCTGCTCACCTTTAGCATGCGCTCGAAGCAGGTCATCCAGTCGTTCGCTGTTGGCGGCGAACCCGACGTGCTGGCATTCGACTCGACACTATCAACGCTCTACGTGGCAGGCGAGGATGGTGTCGTTTCACAATTTCGCTTCAAGGCGGGTACCGGCGAAAAAATCGGCGAGGGCCGCCTCGGGCCGAATGCGCATATCGTCGCAGTCGACCCGGCCACACACCGGTCGTACTTCCCCCTGAAAAGCGTTGACGGGAAACCAGTGCTGCGTGTGATGGAACCTGGATAAGCGCGACAGTGGCCCCGGACGAGGCATGACGCCCAGACAAAAGGAATCTGATTTTCCGGGATATTCTTTGAAGGGTGGACTGAACACCTTGTCGCGCCTAGATCACGCTATCCCGGCAAAAAATGCATTGAAATCAAGGGGAGGCCTGGTGGGAAGAATTGACGAGGTGCCGGCCACGTCGACCGGCCGATGGCCGCGTGACGACGGCACTTGCTGAAATAGTCAAACCCAGCGCAACTGCGTTCAGTCGGTTGTCGTCCGGGGCAGCTTTGCCTGCCGTCGAGCCCGATCATTCACGATCTGGTGACGCCGATGATCCGTCATCTTCTTCCACCCGCGGGCTTCGTCCCGCGTGCGCAGGCACGCCACGCAGTAGCCGGTCCTGCCGTCGAACGAGCACACTTCGACGCAAGGCGATTTGACCGCCATCCTCAGTGCCCCCTCACGGCGGGCACGACTTCGACGGTCACGTGCGACAGATCCTCGAAGCGCTGAAGCAGGCCGTGATAGAAGCGCGAATCCCGTGCCGCGTCGTCGGTCGAGACGGACACGACCGCGCTCATGTGCCCCGGTCCGAGGCGCCAGACGTGCAGATCGTTGATCCTGTCGCCGTTGCCTTCGATGGCCGTGCGCACGTTGTCCGCGAGCCGACGGTCCGGATTCATGTCGAGCAGAACACGGCCCGTGTCGCGCATCAGGCCATACGACCAGTTCGCAATCACCAGCGCACCGATAATGCCGGCGAGCGGATCCATCCAGACCCAGCCGAACGCCCGCGCGAGCAGCAGGCCGATGATCGTCAGAACGGAGACTGCCGCATCGGCAATCACGTGAATGTAGGCGGAGCGGATGTTGTGATCTCGTGTTGCCGCAGCGGACGTACCGTGATCATGTTCTTCGAACGCGAGTTCATGCTCGCGGTCGTTCAACCGGACGATGGCCTTGAATGCGTGGGGTTCGGGGATCGCGTCGACCGACTCCAGATAACCACCCCGGTTTTCCATCGCGAATGTTTGCCGGGTACCGTCCGGACGGATCGTCGTCACCGACACGGCTTTCGCATCGACGAGCGTCGTATCGCGTGTGGCAGGCGTCACACGGAACACGGGCGGAACCCCCTCCTCGAACACCGACACGAGGAATGCGCCCTGCCGATCGACGATCGTGTGCACGTCCTCTTCGTGCGCGTGATCGTCGTGACCGCCATGAGCGTGCCCGTGATGATGGCCGTGACCATGACCGTGGCCATGGTGACCACCGCTCAGCAGCCAGACGCTCGCGATGTTGACGAGCAGGCCGGCCACAGCAATTGGAATCGCTTCGCCGAAATGGATCGGCACCGGGGCGAGCAAGCGTGCGATCGCCTCATACCCGATCAGCAGCGCGATCATCGCGAGCACGATCGCGCTCGTGAAGCCAGCCAGATCACCAAGCTTCCCCGTGCCGAACACGAATCGCGGGTCGCTCGCATGCTTGCGTGCATAGGTGTACGCAAGCGCAGCAATCAGCATTGCGCCAGCGTGCGTCGACATGTGCAGCCCGTCGGCGATGAGCGCCAACGAGCCGAAGATCGAGCCGCCGACAATCTCGGCCACCATCATCGCCGCGCACAGCCCGATCACCATCCAGGTCCTGCGCTCGTTTTCCGCGTGCGCGGCGCCCAGGAAAATATGGTCGTGCCCCGCACCAAACGCGGCATCCTTGAATTCGCTCATCGCTGCACTCGATTACTTGAAATAGCTGTGAACGACTTCGATCAGCTGTTCGGTCGCGCTGCCTTCGTCCTCGTGCCCCTCGGCATCGACGAGGTGGCTGCGGATGTGATCCTCGAGCACGACCGCGAGCAGCCCGTTCATCGCGCCGCGGCTGCTCGTGATGCGTTGCAGGATTTCATTGCAGCCGCGCTCCTCTTCCAGTGCGCGCTCGATGGCTTCAACCTGCCCCTTGATGCGGCGCACGCGATTCAGCAGCTTCTGCTTTTCCTTGACGGTGTGGCTCATGATGGCTCCTTCATATAGCGGGGGGGAGTATATTCCAATACCCGATTCCATATAGGGAGGAGGGGTATATGTCGGGATAACGCAAGATTGGCGCCGAGAGGCCGGATCGGCCGATGACGCGCCACATTGCAGCAGAGACCGCGTAGCGCAAGCCGGCGTGCACGATCGGCCGGCGACGTTCCTGTGTTGCAAGAACGCCCCACGCAAAGGACGCTTGACCGACCCCGGGAATAAACGCCTCACAGCGCACGTTTACAGCACGTACCGCCCCAGGAAAGCATTCATGCCGTCGCACTGGCAGGGGTATCTGCGTGCGCGGCATATCACATGCGGCATTCGCCGAACGCCTGGCGGGCGCAGTGTCTCGTTGCACAGGGAGCCGTCATGAACACCACTTACCGAATCGCCATCCTCGCCGGCGTGACTGCGCTCGGCATGACCTCGCCTGCCAGCCGGGCAGAGCAAACCGTCAACGCGACGTTGCTGTCGAGCGCGATCCAGCTCGAGACACACAACGTGAAAGCGGGTCGCGTCACGCTTGATGTCAGGAATGCCGCGGACAACAACATGGAGCACGAACTCGTCCTGCTCAGGACCGATCTCGCGGATGATGCACTCCCTGTCCGCAAAGGCCAAGTGCTGGAGCGCAAGTTGAAAAAGATCGGCGAAGTCGAAGACATCGCACCGGGCAAGAGCAAACGCGCGTCATTCACGCTCGTGCCCGGACGCTACGCGCTGATCTGCAACAAACCGGGACACTATGCGGCCGGCATGCATACCGTGCTTGTCGTCACGCCGTGAATCGCCTGGCCGAACCGAAGGCGCCTGATACCGATGCCGTGCGTGCGGAAAAGAAGACTTCGCCACGTCGCGCGGCGTGTGCGTCGTCGACGTGGACACCGCTTCACGTCATCCATCGGCGCGTCCTCTGCGTCACGCCGATCGATCGGCGCCCGCGCACAGGTCCGCGATTCGTCACACGGAAACCGGCTCAGCCGGCCGCCGCCATCGCATGGGCAACGCACGTCCGGGCCAGCACGTCGGTCGGGTCGACCAGCGTTGCCCGACTGCCGTTCCGCGTCACGTATTCGCCGCCGGGCAGCAGGATCGGCAATTCGGTACACCCGAGCACGATCACGTTCACGCCTTCGGCAATCAGCGCATCGATTGCGGCACCGATGTCGTCCTCGCACTGTCCGGTCGTGAAGCCGGCCTTGACACCGTGCGTTCCGTAGATCGCTTCCATCACGCGCGCCTGCAAGGCCGGCGCCGGTGCGACCTGGCGGAGTCCTTGCGATTCCAGCGCCTTCCTGTACACACCGCTTTCGATCGTGCCGGACGTCGCCAATACGCCGACATCGCGGAGCCCCGGATACGTGTCGCGCAAATGGGCGACCGTCACCGTCAGCATGTTGACGATCGGAATGCCGAGGGTCGGCTGGATCCGTTCGACGAAGGCATGCGCGGTGTTGCACGGAATCGCGATGATATCGGCGTCGCCCGCTTCGAGCCGCTTGCAGGTCGCGTACAAGGCGATCGTCGGGTCCGTGCCGCTACCCACCAGGTTCTCCGTCCGGTCCGGAATCTGCGGATTCTGCTCGACCAGCAGCTTGATATGGTCCTGGTCGCGCGCCGCCGGCGTGTTGCGCACGATCTTGTCCAGGAAATCGACCGTCGCGGCCGGGCCCACGCCGCCGACCACGCCGATCTTGAACGTCGATGCACGGGAGCCGAGCGGCGCCGATACCGCGTACTGCGCGTAGGCGAGATTCGAATCGATCAACGGCACCGGCAACGGGCCGATTTCGTCCGCGACCAGCGCAATCTCGGTGAGCCCCGGGACGATGACCTGCACGCCCTGATCGACCAGATCCTCACAGGCTCGGCGCAACAACTCGACCGGCCGACCTCGAAGCGTGCCGCGCTTGATGCCGTCGGCACCGTAGACGGCTTCGGTCACGAGATCGACGCCATCGTACGAACGCGGATAGACGATGTCGAATGGCGGCGACGGGAAATACGCATCGAAAAGCCGTTTGTCCCGCACGTAATCGGAAGCGAGTACGCCAATGCGCGTCGCGCCGGGATACTTGCGTTGCACATGGCTGCGAACGGCTTCGACGATATCCACGATAGGCAGCCGCGTATTCGCCTTCAGCTCGTCGATGAACGTGTGGCTCAGAAAGCACGGGAGCACGACCGTCGTCACGCCACGCTGCTCGAACGCCCGGATCATGTCGAACACGTACAGCTTGCGTTCGATGGTCGCCGCACTGCCCGACCCCGCGCCATTGAACGGGTATTGCTCGAAAATCGCTTCGATATGCTCATCGTCGGAAGACGCCGGCGTCGCCTTCACCATCTTGAAGAACACGTCGGCACTCCCCAGCGGCCCGAGACCGCCGACCACGCCGAATTTTCGCCGGGTGTTCACGCTGTCCGTGCCCATCATGCATTCAGCTCCGGCTCGTCGAATACGGCGGCGTTCGACTTCACCGCTCGCCGGCCCTCCCACTTCGCGATCACGGCCGTCGCCACGCTGTTGCCGATCACGTTCGTCATCGTGCGCCCCATGTCGAGGATCTGGTCGATCGCGAGGACCATCGCGACGCCGGCCACCGGCAGATGGAACATCGGCGCGACCGCCGCGACCACGACCACCGAGCCGCGCGGCACGCTCGCCATTCCCTTGCTGCTCAACATCAGCACCAGCAGCATGAACACCTGCTCCGACAGCGGCATGTGCACGCCGAACGCCTGGGCGATGAAGATGGCGGCAAACGCCTGATACATCATCGAACCGTCGAGGTTGAATGCGTAACCCAGCGGCAACGTGAAGCCCACCACCTTCTTGTCGACGCCGAACCGCTCGAGCTGCTCGGTCAGGCGCGGATAGGCGGCCTCGCTACTCGCGGTCGAGAAGGCGATCAGCGCGGGTTCGCGCACGGCCTTCAGCAGGCTCACGACGCGTCGCCCGAGAAACGCATAGCCGGCGCCGATCAGCAGCATCCAGAGGACGAGCAAGCCGAGATAGAACGCGCCGATCAGCTTTCCATACGTGTAGATCACGTCGAGCCCGCGCAGCGTGACCGACGATGCGATCGCACCGAATACGCCGAGCGGCGCCGCGCGCATCACGTAATTCGTCAGGCGCAGCATCACCGGCACCATCCCGTCGATCGACTGGATCACGACGCCGACGCGCCTGTCGTGCTTCAGCGTACTCAGCGCGACGCCGAGAAAGACCGAGAACACCAGGATCTGCAGGATGTCGTTGCGCGCCATCGCGTCGAGCAGGCTGGTCGGGAACGCATGCGTGATCACGTCCCGGGCGTTCAGCGCGGCCGTGTTCAAGCCGGTATTGACCTCGCCGGCGGTTTCCGTGAGGTTCAGGCCGGCGCCCGGCTGCAGTACGTTGGCCATGACGAGGCCCAGACTCAGCGAAATCAGCGACGCGCAGATGAACCACCCGATCGAGCGCAGGCCAATGCGCCCGACGTCCTCGCCGCTGTCCATGCCGGCCAGGCCGGACACGAGCGTCACGAACACCAGCGGCGCGATGATCATCTTGATCAGGCGCAGGAAGATGTCGGTGACGATCGAGAAATAGCCGGCAATCGCCTTGAGCGTGCCCGGGTCCGCGATGTGGGTGTGGCAGAGATAGCCGGCGACGACTCCGAGAATCATGCCGACTGCGATGCTTAAGGTAAGGCGATTTTTCATGTCCATCCGTCCGTGGTGGCACCCGTCCGCCGGAAGGCGGACCGCCGCTGCGATGAAGGCAGCGCGACGCGGGTCATGCGTCACACTTGCCGTTGGAACGAATGGTAGGGACCGTCGATAAAACCGTGATGCCGGTGCAACATGGCGGTATGCGAGTGCCGCATAAGGCGGGAAAACCCTGACTCAGCCGAGCCGCGAAGGCGCCGCGCGCAGGTGCTGCCAGAGGGTGTCCAGGAATTCACTGCGATTCGACCCATCGCGATACACGCGCAGTTCGACGTCGAGGTTCCAGGCCGCCGGGCCGGCCGGCACGAGTTCGCCGGCCGCCAGTTCCGCTGCGATCGCGCTCCGGGGCAGCCACGCGACACCCTCGCCTTCCATCACGAGTTTCTTCAGCACCTCGGCCATGTCGGATTCGTAGTGCAGTTGCAAGGCCGGTGCATCCGGTGCGCGACCGAGCAGCAGCGCGAGGCATCGCCCGAAGTAGCTGGTCTCCGTATAGGAGATCAGCGGCAGCGGATGCTGCTTCGTCCCGGGAAGGCGAAAGGCCGGCGCCGATCGACGGTCGGGCCTGCATGCCGGCATCAACGTATCGAGGCCCACGGTCAGGTGTTCGTATTTCACCGGATCGAGATGGAGCGGCAGTTCCGGATGGTGATACGCAAACATGAGCTCGCAGTTGCCGTTGACGAGCATCAGGATCGAATCGTGGACGTTGGTCGGAATGACGCGCGCCCGCACTTCGCCGAAATGCGGCGCGAGCGCCTTGAGCCAGGCCGGCAGGAAACTCAGCGCGATCGTGTGGCCCGCGGCGATCTGCAGGCTCTTGCCGGCGATCCGCTGCTCGGTGCGGATGATGGCACGCGTGTCGAACAGGCGGCTGAGCACGTCTTCGGCCGTCTCGCGGAACAGGCGGCCCGCCGGCGTCAGCACCGGCGGAAAGCTGCTGCGATCGATCAGTTCGGCCCCGATCCACTGTTCGAGCGACTGGATGCGGCGGCTGAAACCCGACTGCGTGACGTTGCGGAACTCCGCTGCCCGGGAAAAGCTTTGATATTGAGCGAGGGCGAGGAAATCCTCGATCCATTTGATTTCCATGTTGGCCTTGGAGGATCGCGGTGGGATCGGCCTGCGCGTCACCGAAGTCAGGGGGATGCGCGGGCCGGCGGACGCTCACATTGTATGTGCTCGATCCGGCGCCTCGCGTCGGCGTTTGCCATGGCGCCCGTGGCCGACCTGAACGTCGTCGTTCTGCATCGTCGCTGACGGGACGATGTTCGCGGGCGACAACGGCGTTTCGGCGGGACGGCCGCCAGCCCGTCCCGCCCTTGCTACGCCTTCTTCGTATAACTGTTGCACCAGCCTTTCGCACTGACCTGCTTGCCGCCGAAAACGGCGCACGCCCCCGTCGCGGCGCCGGCCTTGCCCTGGAAGAACTGGCAATTCGCACAGGTGTCGCCCGCGTGGAACTTCGGGTATTTCGCGTGATCGACCCGGCCGGCATCCGCCTTGTAGCCGAGCGCCTGGGCATTGGCATCGGTTTCCTGCACGACGCCGGCCCCGGCATCCGCCGCCGTCGCGCGGCGTCCAACGGCGAGCGAGGAGGCGAGCACGGAGGTGACTGCAATGAAACGTCGACGTGAAAATTTCATGGAATCCTCCCTTCAGGTTTGCATGAACGGATGTCCGGGAAGCGCCGTTCCCCGATGAAGGAACGCCGTCTGCTCCGAATCGGCGCCGGTCGATCGCGCAGGCATCGCGCCCATCACGCCGACGCACGATCGACGACGGAATCAGCGAAAGAACAACGCCCGCATCCCGAACGTGTGATGCGCTTCCGCCGCCATCAGCACCATGAGCACGAGCAGGCACAGCGGCGGGATCAGGATCGCGTACACGAGCGCCAGCCGCTCCCACATCATGTGCATGAAGATCGACACGATGAGCCCGGCCTTCGCGATCATCAGCACGACGATCAGTACCCAGCGCATCAGGCCCTGCACGTTGAAGTAGTCGACCAGGTACGACAACGTGCTCAGCACGAACAGCAGGCCCCAGATCTTCAGGTAGAGGCCGATCGGATGCTGCTGGCCGTGCGCGGCGTCGGGTCGATCGGCGGGATCGATGTGCTCCATGGCTGCCTCACCACAAATAGAACAGCGCGAAGATGAACACCCATACCAGGTCGACGAAGTGCCAGTACAGCCCGGCGATCTCGACGATCTGGAAGTTGCCGTGTTCGGTGAATCCCGGCTGCCGGATCTTGCGCGCGATCAGCAGCAGGTAGATCACGCCGCAGGTCACGTGAAAGCCGTGGAAGCCGGTGATCGTGAAGAAGCACGCGCCGAACTGCGCGGCGCCCAGCGGGTTGCCCCAGGGCCGGATACCTTCGTGGACGATCAGCTTGGTCCATTCGAGAGCCTGCATCGACACGAAGCTCGCGCCCAGCAGCGCCGTCGCGAGCAGCAGCGCGCCGGCGCGCCTGGCGTTGCGCCGGTAGCCGAAGTTGACCGCCATCGCCATGGTGCCGCTGCTGGTGATCAGGATGAACGTCATGATGGCAATCAGCAGCAACGGCACATCCAGGCCGCCCACCGTGAGCCCGAACACCTTCGACGTGTCGGGCCACGGCGCCGTGGTCGACATGCGCACCGACATGTAGCCGATCAGGAAGCTGCTGAAGACGAAGGTGTCCGACAGCAGGAAGATCCACATCATCGCCTTGCCCCACGGCACCCGGAAGGCTTCGCGGTCGGACGCCCAGTCCGTGACGATGCCGCGCCAGCCGTCGGGCCGCGCGTCGACGGTCGGCACCGCGGACGATTCGGCAGCGGATTCGGTGTGGACGGTGGGCGCTTTCATGGCGCGGCTCCGTATAGCGGCCCGCAGACGGCCGCGACGATTCCGGGGGTCAACCACCACATCGCCGCCAGCAGCACGAGCCAGACTGCGAGCAGGAAATGCCAGTACAGCGCGCACAGCGCGATGGACCGTTGGGCCCGGAACGGGTCCGCGCGCCGGAGCGGCGCGATCGTCACGCCCCACGCCACCAACCCGCCCAGCACATGCAATCCGTGCAGGCCGGTCAACAGGTAGAGGAAGCTGTTGGACGGATTGACGGTGACGGTCTGCCCGGCCGCCGACAGCATGTGCCACGCAACCAGTTGCCCGATCACGAACACGGCCGCCAGTACGCCGCCGGATACCAGCCACACCGTGCGGTATGGGCCTATCCGCCGGGCTCGCTGCATCGCGATGCTGGCCAGCGCCAGCGCGCCGGTGTTCCACCATAGCAACGCCGGATGCGGGATCGGTTGCCAGTCGGGTTCGCGCATGCGCATCGCATAAGCGAGCAGCAGCAGCGAAAACAACGTCGTCGCCACCGCCATGAACACGACCAGGCCGGTGCGGCCCGCATTCGGCAAACCGGGTGGCGCATCGGGAACGAACGGGCGCGGCAGCGTGGTCATTTGTGTGTCTCGCCGGGGTGGAGCGTCGGGTGGGCCGCTTCGGGCTCGGGCACCGTCGCGGGCGGCTGGTTTTGCGGCACGAAGTCTTCCTCCTGCCCCGGCGGACTGTATTCGTATGCCCAGCGGTAGACGACGGGAAGCGTGGGGCCCCAGTTGCCGTGCACGGGCGGCGTTTGCGGCGTCTGCCATTCGAGCGTGGTGGCCCGCCACGGGTTGCCGTCCGCACGCCGGCCGTGGCGGAGGCTCCACGCGAGGTTGAACAGGAACAGCAGCTGTGCCGCCCCGACGATCAGCGCGACGATCGTGATGAACGTGTTGAGCGTCTGCGCCGAATGCGGAATGAAGCTGTAGCCCTGATACGCGTAATACCGCCGCGGCATGCCCAGGACGCCGAGATAGTGCATCGGGAAGTAGATCGCGTAGGTGCCGACGAAGGTGATCCAGAAGTGCGCGCGCCCGAGCGTGTCGTCGAGCAGGCGGCCCGTCACCTTCGGATACCAGTGATACAGGCCGCCGAACACCACCAGGATCGGCGACACGGCCATCACCATATGAAAGTGCGCGACCACGAAGTAAGTGTTCGACAGCGGGATATCCACGCTCACGTTGCCGAGGTAGAGCCCGGTCAGCCCGCCCAGCACGAAGGTGCTGACGAAGCCGATCGCGAACAGCATCGGCACGGTCAGGTGGATATCGCCGCGCCACAGCGTCAGCACCCAGTTGTAGACCTTGAGGGCGGTCGGGACGGCGATGATGAGCGTCGTGGTGGCGAAGAAGAAACCGAAGTACGGATTCATGCCGGCGATGAACATGTGGTGCGCCCACACCACGAAGCTCAGCGCGCCGATGATCACGATCGCCCACACCATCATCCGGTAGCCGAAGATGCTCTTGCGCGCGTGCGTGCTGATCAGATCCGACGCGATGCCGAAGGCCGGCAGCGCGACAATGTAGACCTCCGGATGCCCGAAGAACCAGAACAGGTGCTGGAACAGCAGCGGGCTGCCGCCGGCATGCTTGAGCGTCTGCCCCATCGACACCACGGCCGGGATGAAGAAACTGGTGCCGAGCGTCCGGTCGAACAGCATCATCACCGCCGACACGAACAGCGCCGGAAACGCCAGCAGCGCCATGATGGTCGCGATGAAGATGCCCCATACCGTGAGCGGCATGCGCATCAGCGTCATGCCGCGCGTGCGTGCCTGCAGCGTGGTGGTCACGTAGTTCAGGCCGCCCATCGTGGCCGCGACGATGAAGATCGCCAGCGACACGAGCATCAGCACGATGCCCCATTCCACGCCCGGCGTGCCCGGCAGGATCGCCTGCGGCGGATACAGCGTCCAGCCCGCGCCGGTCGGCCCGCCCGGCACGAAGAAGCTCGCCACCAGCACCAGCACGGCCAGCAGGTAGACCCAGTAGCTCAGCATGTTGAGAAACGGGAACACCATGTCGCGCGCGCCGAGCATCAGCGGGATCAGGTAGTTGCCGAAGCCGCCCAGGAACAGCGCCGTCAGCAGGTAGATCACCATGATCATCCCGTGCATGGTGACGAACTGGTAGTAGTGGTTCGCGTCGATGAACGAAAACTTGCCCGGAAAGCCGAGCTGCAGCCGCATCAGGTCTGACAATACGAGGCCGACCAGGCCGATCGCGATGGCCGTCAGTGCGTACTGCACGGCGATGACCTTGTGGTCCTGGCTCCACACGTAGCGGGTCCAGAAGCTGTGCGGGACGTGGTCGGTGTGCGCGTAGGTCATGGCGTGTGCTCCGTCTGATTCGTCCGTTCCGCTAGGGCTGGGCCGCGGTGCCGGCGGGCGTCCCGCCTTGCGCCTTGATATAGGCCACCAGCGCGGTCAGTTCCTGCTCGCTCAGGTCGAAGTGCGGCATGATCGGCGAGAAGCCCTTCACGACACGGGCCGTCGGATTGCGGATGAACGCGCGCAGATAGGCTTCGTCCACCTTCGCGGTGCTGCCGTCGGCCATCGTTTCGGTCTTGCCGTACAGGCCCTTCCAGGTCGGGCCCACGAGCGGGCTGCCGTCCACGGTGTGGCAGGCGACGCAGCCCTTGGCCGCCGCGAGCGTCTTGCCCAGGTTGGCCAGCGCCTGCGCGCTGCCGCCCGCCGCGGCCGGCGCGGCCTGCACGTGGGCCATCTGCTGCTGCGCGAACGTGGTCTGCTGCGCCAGCCAGCGCGAGAACGCGGCTTCGTCTTCCACCACCACCACGCCGCGCATGCCGGCGTGCCCGATCCCGCAGAGCTGCGCGCACAGGATGTCGTAGCGCCCTGCCTTGGTCGGCGTGAACCAGAAGGTGGTCACCATGCCCGGCACGATGTTCATCCGCGCCCGGAACGGCGGAACGTAGAAGTCGTGCAGCACGTCGCGCGACCGTGTCAGGACCTGGACCGGCCGGTTGAGCGGCAGGTGCACCTCGGGACTTTCGATCAGGTAGTTGTCACGGCCGTTCGGGTCGGCGGGGTTCAGGCCGAACGGGTTGTCGTTGCTGATGTAGCGCACGTCGGTCGTGCCCAGCTTGCCGCCGGGCCCGGCGAAGCGGAAGCGCCATTGCCATTGCTGACCGAGCACCTCCATCTGCAGTACGTTGCGCGGCGGCCGGATGTAGTCCGCGTAGACGAACAGGCCCGGCGCGAGCAACGCCGCCACGCCGACGATGGTCAGGCCGATCAGCCACCATTCCAGTTTCCGGTTGTGCGGTTCGTAGGCCGCCCGGTGCCCGCTGCGGTGGCGATAGCGCACCAGGGCGACCACGATGAACAGATTGATGGCGATGAAGAATGCGCCGGTGATGACGAGCGTGATCGTCAGCATGTCGTCCATGCGCACCCAGTTCGACGCGATCGGCGTGATCCACCACGGGCTGGCAAAGTGAAACCCCACCGCCAGCACGATGATCAGGACCAGGGCAATCGCAAGGACCATAGGCCGCCTCGCTGCATGTCACTCACCGGCGCCGCCGACGCCCGGTTCCATATCGCCCGCGGACGCCGCGTGTTCACGCTCGGCGCGGCGGGAAACGCGATGTGTCAGTCGTCCGCGTTCTGCTTGCGCAATCGCTCCAGCCTGCCGTAGGTGATGGCCGCAACCACGCCGAACAACAGGTTCGCCAGCAAGGGCCCGGAACCGCGCTCGGAGACGAACCACGGGAACACGGCCGTCATTACGTAGAAGTTCCACCCATACGCGACGATCCCGAACGCCAGCCCGATCGCGGCTTCCATGCCCACGCTCGAATCGAGGCGGAAAGGCGCCATGATCGCGGCGAGCATCATCCCCATGATCGCGCCGAGCACGTAGTGCAACAGCAGCGCCATCGCCACGATTTCGAGGTTGAATTGCGTCATCTGGCCGAGCGCGCTGCGGCCCATCACCATCGCCGCGATCTTGTGGGTCGGTTGCCACGGGCTCGAGCCGAGCACCAGGGTCGACCAGATGAATTCCAGCGCGATCACCAGCGCGCCGCCCGCGAGACCGGCCACGGCAGCGGCAACCCAGTCGGGCGTACGACGCTCCCAATGGTGCGATTGAATGTGCAGTTCCATACGACCTCCTTGTTGACGCTTCGACGTCGGCGCTTCGGTTCCAAAGGCGTCACGCGCGTCGGGCCTGCGTCGCCTGCGCGATTCGGCATGGCGGACAGGGTTGCCTACGCAACGTGTGCACGACCCGCTCCACGCGCGGCCCGCGGTCGCGGCCGCACGCTCGACGAAGCGCGACGATGCAACCGGGTGTCGGGCAGGCCGGCTTGCTGTCGCGCGTCAGGGGAAGATCGGTGACGTAGGTTCGGCGCCTTCCAGGTCCGCCTTCGGAAAATGCTGAGCGACCATCTCTTCGATTTCCTGCTCTCGCAATGCCGGCACGTCGGCCATGATCAGGATCTGGCCTGCCTGGATCGCCTCGCGAAATCGCTGGAGTCGCGCGTTCGGTTCCGAGATGCCGATCATCGCGGCGGTCCACGCCCCGAAACCCGCACCGGCCAACGTCAATCCGACGACGGCACCGCCCGCGATCACGAGCTCCGCCGGAGGAAATACGAGCGCGACGAGGCCGATCAGCGCACCGGCCGCGCCGCCGAGCGCGACGCCGCGCTCGAGTGCATGCACGACATCGCTGCTTTGCAGCAACGATGCTTCGGGCAACTGATCGAGTGTGACGCTGTGGTCGGCGAGCACGTGGATATGGCGCCAGACGATGCGTGCGCGCAATAGATCATCGACGATGGCCTTCGCCATCTGGGTATCAGGTACGAGGAAATAAAGGCGTCTCATGTTGGCACCCCTTTTCTTGCCATCAACGCGTCCACAATGTTTTCTATTCTATGTCAGCATCGGCGACGCGCTAGGTGCATGCGCGCCACGGACGCGGTCGCATGCGGGCATTCGGCGCGCGTGGCAGGTGGGGTTGAAGCACGGTGGTGATCGTCGATCACGATCGATCGATGCGGGGCCCCGGACATTCGCCCCCGATGGGCGCTATCCGCGTTTGCGCAACGGCGCCAGCAAGTCCCGCAGGCCGTTGTGGTCGATCTCGTGCATCAGCGCGAGCTGCCGGCCGATTTCGCCGCGCGGAAACCCTTCGCGCGCCAGCCAATTGAGGTAAGGCCCGGGCAGGTCGGCAATCAGCCGGCCTTTGTATTTCCCGAAGGGCATGGTGACGGTGACGAGGTGTTCGAGGTCTGGATTTTGCATGCGGGTATTGTGCATGGCTTTTCGGTCCTGTCGCAGACCTCGCGAAAAGGACTCAGCGAACTGCCTGCGCCCCTTTTCTCGCCTGCTAGACTGGAATTCCCCCTGCACACGATGGAGGGAATCATGTTGTCCGTCTACGTCGTGAAGACCGGCGAGCAGTTCCTCTGCACCGCCGAGGATGGCGATATCGGCATGGCGCCGGCAGTCGAGGATGCCACGTCGTTTGGTTCGTATGAGGAAGCGGAAAAGGCGGCGCACGTGCATGCCGACCCCGGATACGAAATCGTCGCCGTCTGCGTGATCAGGCACTGACAGGGCGCCCGCTGTCGGGCGCCCTGCGACGAGATGCGGCTCGCAGTTCCGCCGGCGCCATGCGACATGGGTGGCGCGATGGGCTTTGCCCGGAATTTCCCGGGAACGGATTGCGTGTCGGGATTCTCACGAGGAAATCGCCGCGCGCGTCGGCAGTCCCGCCGTGTGCGCTCCGACGCAACGCGCCTTTCCTGAAACGCGTGGCATCCGGCGCGCATTCCCCGTATGGGGCGCGGCGAGGACTCGGAGCGTCGTTGCTCCGCTTTTATCGTCTGGGCCCTTTCATGCCCTCCGACTCCATGGCCGCATGCCACTCCTCATTCGCCTCGATCGGGTCCATCGCTTCGTCGACCGAGGCCGTCGCGCGCTCGGCGGCCGCTCTGGCTTCGTCTGCCGGGGAGGCAAAATCATCGTCGCCTTCGCGATCGCCATCGCTGTCACCGTCGCCCGGGGGATGCAGCATGTCCTTGAGCATCGCGCTCAGCTCCGACGTGTCCCATGGCAGCCCACGCCGGATCCGATCCTTGATGTAGTGCCTCACTTCCGCGTCCTGCTCCACGGTCAGCGGCAGCCCTCGGAAGGTGCTTTGGGGGCCAGCGTCGATCATCGCTTTCTCCTGTTTCTAGGGCATTTTCAGTGTACTCGCCATTGCGAGCACGTGAGCAGCGATTACGATGCGCTTGCGGCGGATCAAACGTGTGGGCTCGGCGGGCTGCGCTTGCGGCCAAGCATGGGGCGCCGCCCCTCGCATCGGGCGGCATTCGTCCAACGACGGACATCCCGCCTTGCACTGAGACGGACATGTGTGCGTCCGCTCCGCCCGCATAACGGGCTGTCTTGTGCCGATAAACTCAATTGGGGCGTAGGCCTTGATTGCCGCTTATCCGGTCGTTCAGGGGGAAGAAGTGACAACCTCCACCGCCACGAGCAGGGTATTCGCTGCTATCCGCCGAACGCAACGACGATCTCGTCGATCGTCACGCGGATGCGCGCCGTATGCCGCAGATCCTGATGCGTGACGAGCCAAACCTCATACGACGCGTCGTTTGTACGGTCCGGCCAGATCCGTACAAGGCCGTCTCGTTCGCCCATCGGCACGGGTATCTCGCTGATGCCGAGCCCTGCCTTGAGTGCCGCGCGCAACGTCAGGTTCGTGTTCAGCCGTGCGACGATGCGGCCGTCCGTCAGCGGTTCCCCGACGAACGCCGGCACCCGCGCCTTGGCGAAATACGGCTGGTAGACGACGAGATCATGCCCGGCGAACCGCTCGCCCGGCACCGGTTCGCCATGGCGCCGCACATAGTCGGGCGACGCGAACAGCCCCACTTCCCAGCGCGCCAGGCGGCGGGCGAGCAGATCTGGATTTCGGGGCTTGACGGTCCGGATCGCGATGTCGGCTTCGCGCTTCGCGAGATTGAGGAGCAGGCTCGTCGTGTCGAGCATCACCGATACGTCCGGATGCTTCGCATGCAGGCGCTCGAGGGCCGGCATCACGAACTCGTGGGCCAGCGCATCCGTCGTCGATAGCTTCACCTCGCCGGCGAGCCGCTTGTCCACGCCTTGCGTGTGGCGCACGAGATCGTGTGCGGACTGCTCCATCGCCTCGGCTGCACGGATCGCGATCCTGCCGACCGGCGTGAGCTCATAGCCGTTCGACGTACGCAGGAACAGCGTCGCGCCGAGCGCGTGCTCGAGCGCCGCAAGCCTGCGGCCCACCGTGGCCTGATCGATGTCGAGCGCGCGGGCGGCGGCCCGCAAGGTCCTTTCCCGATGGAGCGCGACGAAGATGCGCGCGTCGTCCCAGTTCATGTCGCCCCCGGCGTGATGCAAATTTGCATCATACGTCCAGCAATTCGCTGCACGTCAAGCGCAGGCTGCGCGACTACACTTTTTTCAACCGATGCGGCGATTCGGCGGGTCGCTCGAATCCGCGGCGCATCCGGCATTTTAAAAGGATGAAGTTGTGTCACACGATACGAAAGGCATTCCCGCGGCGATGACCGCGATCGACATTACGCGACCGGGCGGCCCGGATGTGCTGGCACCCGTGCAGCGTCCTGTTCCCGCGCCGGCCGACGACGAAGTGCTGATCCGCATTCATGCGGCCGGCGTGAACGGTCCTGACGTGCTGCAGCGCAAAGGGTTGTACGATCCGCCACCGGGCGCGTCGGACATTCCCGGGCTCGAAGTCGCGGGCAAAATCGTGTCCGTCGGGCGCGATGTGACCCGGTTCGCGGTCGGCGATCTCGTCTGCGCGCTGGTGCCGGGGGGCGGCTATGCGGAGTACGCCGTCGCGCACGAGAGCAACACGCTCGCGGTTCCCGATGGTCTCACGATGGTCGAGGCGGCCGCGATCCCCGAAACCTTTCTGACGGTATGGCTGAACCTGTTCCAGCGCGGCAAGTTCAAGGCCGGCGAAAGCGTGCTGATCCATGGCGGCGCCTCGGGGATCGGCACCACGGCGACGATGCTCGCGAAGGCGTTCGGCGCCTCGAAGATCATCACGACGGTCGGCTCCGACGCGCACCGCACCGCAAGCATCGCGCTCGGTGCCGATGTCGCGGTTAACTACCGCAACGAGGATTTCGTCGAGGAAGTCATGCGCGCGACGGAGGGGCGCGGCGTCGACGTGGTGGTCGATATCGTCGCCGGTGACTACGTCGCGCGGAATTACGCGGCGGCCGCGATGAACGGCCGCATCGTGCAGATCGGCGTGATCAAGGGGCCCGCGCCAGCACTCGACCTGTTCCCGATGCTGGTGAAGCGCCTCACGCACATCGGCTCGACGCTGCGCTCGCGCACGCACGAGGAAAAGGCGGAGCTGATCGAGGATCTCAAGCGATCGGTGTGGCCGCACATCCGGCGTGGCGCGGTGAAGCCCCTGATCTATCGGACCTTCGATCTCGACGATGCGCGCGGCGCGCATGCTCTGATGGACTCGGGCACGCATATCGGCAAGATCGTGCTGACGACCCGGGCGGCAGGCGTAGACTGACGCGCAGCTCCGGCCACCTGACTTGCCATTACTCACCTCTCCGCTCAAAACCATGACTGATGCACGCTACCACTACTACGAACCGTCACAAGGCCATGGATTGCCGCACGATCCATTCAATTCGATTGTCGGTCCAAGGCCCGTCGGATGGATTTCCACGCGCGGCAGCAACGGCATGCTGAATCTCGCGCCATACAGCTTTTTCAACGCCTTCAACTACCATCCGCCGATCATCGGCTTCTCGAGCATCGACGCGAAGGACAGCCTACGCAACGTGCAAGAAACGGGGGAGTTTGTGTGGAACCTCACCACACGCGATCTCGCCGAAAAGATGAATGCAACGTGCGCAATGGTGCCTTACGAAGTTGACGAGTTTGAAGTGGCCGGGCTGACCCCCGCTCCGTCTCGGCAAGTCGCCGTTCCACGCGTGGCGGAGAGCGGTGTCAACTTCGAATGCAAGCTCACCGATGTGATCCAGCTTCGCGATCACAAAGGCACGCCTGTCACCACATGGCTCGTGCTGGGAGAAGTCGTGGCTGTTCACATTCGCCAGGACTTGCTTAAAGACGGCACCTTCGACACCTTCGGCGCAGGCATCATTCTTCGGGCAGGCGGCCCATCGGCCTATGCGCTCGTCGCACCCGAGAGTCGATTCGATATTGGGCGCCCGCCCGGGGCGAATCCCCCCGTCGCACGATGACGGAGGATGGCGCAGTCGGCTCGTGAAGGGCCGTTGGACCTCGGAAGCTGCGTTGACTTGATCGCGGGCCAAGCGGCTGTTGAGGGTCGAAAGTGCCTGTTCGCCGAGCCTGACAGCAGACGTTCGGAACTATACTGGGCAACCAGAGGAGGCTTCCATGACCGATCACGACAGACTGCATCCACTCCGTCCGCTCCTGAAAAATTGGGTTTGGGAGCATGGTCGAATCGGGACTCGCTATCTGGACTGCGTTGATGGCGAAATCAGGTTTGACGAGGGCAAGAAGTCGCATTTCGCGGCCGAGAAATATATCTATGTGCCCCTTGGCAAGGGCGCTGAAGGCGATGCATCTGCGGAGGGGCCTGCGATCCACGACGCTGGACTTGCGCGGTTTTTGCGGGCCGCGCAGTTGGGTACGCCGGAGGAAGCCGGTTCTGTAGCGGATGTCCAGCGCGCAGTGCAGGACTGCGTGGAGATTGGCCTGTTCAGCGCATATCAATGGGAGGCTCGAAAGGCGTTTGCCCGATACGCGCAGGAACCCATGTTCGATGACGAGATCCGCGCGGCGGTTGTCGATGACATCCGGCGTATTTACGCCGGCATGCGGGAGCAACTAGCGCTGTACGATTTCAGTGTGCTCCACGGCTTGCCCATGCCGCTGCTTATCGGCGACACGCCCTTCATCGACTGGCGCGTGCGTGCCAGTCCGGCGCTTCCGTTTGTATCGCTCCCGCTGGGACCTTACTGCCTGCTGGTAGGCGCGCCGTCAGGCAGGAAAAGCCGCATCGCCCCGGTCGTCTGGAAGGCCGCTGCCGCCATGGGCCCGTTGAAGGATCACAACCGCCAGATCGAGGAGCAGGCACGTCTGTGGCTGGTGGCGACCACGGATGACCAACTCGTCGCTGCGCAAAGTCGCATTGCCGCGGCCGCAGGCGCCAGGCAAGGGAATGTGAAACCCTGACCGAAGTTCACCTTGAGCAGATCGTCGGCGGTGGCTGAGTGATGAGCGGTAGTCCGTTGCCTCGTCGGGCGGTTACGGCCTGCAAATATCGTCGGATCACCGGGTTTCCCTGTTTTGCCGTACGTTGCAACGCGGTAACGTCGCCGTGCGGCCACCAACAGTCGGTCAAAAAACACATTGAATGACCGTTCAGGCCGTGCTTTCGGCCACCGATCACTTTCGGCATCGTGAAGACCGGCAGACCACCTGCCATTCTCCGGGGTGTGATTCAGCGCCCTGCGTCGTCTCGTCCGGCTCGACCCATTCGGGCCAGGAGCAGGCTGGCGGCATGGAAGAACACGTGCGCGGGCGCTGAGCGCAGGAAAGCATTCAACCCGCGCCATGCGCGGCGAGGTTGCGATATTGCCCTTTGAAATACAGCAACGGCCGCGTAGCAGCCGCTTCCTGCAGGTCCAGCGCTTTCACTTCACCGATCACGATCAGGTGATCGCCCGCGGCGTGTTCGGCGTAAATTTCGCAATCGAGCCAGTGAAGGCTGCCGGCAATGATCGGATTCCCCAGCGGCGATTCCTGCCATTCGACGTCGTGCCATTTGTCCGTGCCTCGCCGGGCGAATTGGTTTGAAATCCTGACTTGTTCGTCCGACAGGATATTGACGACGAACCGACCTGCCCGGCGAATGCCTGGATAGCTGGCCGAACTGGACATGACGCTGAACGACACCAGCGGCGGGCTCATCGACACGCTGTAGAAAGACTGGCACGTGAAGCCGACCGGCTCGCCATCGACGTGTGATGCAATCACCGTGATACCGGATGCGTAATGGCCAAGCGCTTCGCGAAAGCGCGAAGGCTCGATGGCCGTGCTGGAAAGTGACATGGTAGATACCGAATACTGGGTGCGGTTCGGAAATGTCAAGGCGGTGTATCCGACAGATTCAGGGAGCCGTTTCAATGCACTCCCTGAAATCCACACGGCCTTCAATTTCCCGATCACTACGTCCGACGTCAGCTCGGAACTAGTTCGAGAGTTCCTTGCGGACGATTTCCGCACCCGCGCTCAAGGCACTCAGCTTGCTTCTCGCGACTGCACGCGACAACGGAGCCATGCCGCAGTTGGTGCAGGGATAGAGCTTGTCGGCATCCACGAACTGAAGTGCTTTTCGCAACGTACCGGCGACTTCCTCGGGGGTTTCAATGGTATCGGTCGCCACATCGATGGCCCCGACCATCACCTTCTTGCCCCGAATGAGTTCGATCAGATCCATCGGAACGCGCGAGTTGTGACATTCCAGCGAGACCATGTCGATACTGGATTTTTGCAGCTTGGGAAAGGCTTCCTCGTATTGCCGCCACTCCGACCCCAGCGTCTTCTTCCAGTCCGTATTGGCCTTGATGCCATAGCCATAGCAAATATGCACGGCGGTTTCACACTTGAGACCTTCGATCGCTCGTTCCAGGGTCGCGACGCCCCAATCATTCACCTCGTCGAAGAAAACATTGAATGCGGGCTCATCGAATTGAATGATATCGACGCCGGCAGCCTCCAGTTCCCTGGCTTCCTCGTTCAGGATCTTTGCGAACTCCCAGGCCAGTTTTTCGCGACTCTTGTAATGATCGTCATACAGCGTATCGATCATCGTCATCGGCCCCGGCAACGCCCATTTGATCGGCTGCGTGGTTTGCTGGCGCAGGAACTTGGCATCTTCAACGAAAACCGGTTTCTGCCTGGCCACCGCATCAACGACCGTCGGCACGCTGGCGTCATAGCGATCGCGAATTCGAACGGTCTTGCGGTTCTCGAAATCGACGCCGCTGAGGTGCTCGATGAACGTGGTCACGAAATGCTGGCGCGTTTGCTCGCCGTCGCTGACGATGTCGATGCCCGCATGTTGTTGCTCTTGCAACGACAGACGCAACGCATCCTGTTTGCCCTCGACCAGCCCCTCGTCTTGCAATTTCCACGGTGACCAAAGTGTCTCGGGTTGTGCGAGCCACGAAGGTTTAGGCAAACTGCCGGCGGTTGAAGTGGGTAGAAATTTTTTCACGGTAGACGACCTTGCGTTTTTGTTGGTCAAAGAGCGTAGTCCGCAGACCACTGCTCAAGAATGGCCTGGTATGGCTTGATAAATTGCTCTTCAACAAACCTGCCCTGTTCGATAGCCAGCCGGCTACGCTCTTCCCGATCGTAAACAATGCGAGTCGACGAAAAATCCTGATGCTTCAAACTGGGTTGGTATGATTTTCCTGCCGGAGAATTCGCATTGTAAATTTCAGGACGGTAAATTTTCTGGAAAGTATCCATCGTGCTGATGGTGCCGATGAGCTCCAGATTGGTGTAATCATCCAGCAAATCACCGGTAAAATAAAAAGCCAGCGGCGCGACACTATTCGGCGGCATGAAATAGCGCACCTTCATCCCCATTTTTTCGAAATACTCGTCAGTCAAGGAATACGCGTCCTGCCGGTATTCGATACCCAACACAGGGTGCCGATTTGCGGTCTGATGATAGGTCCTGCTGCTCGAAACGCTCAGGCATATAACGGGCGGTTTCGTGAAATTATCCGTGTAGGCGCTCGACTTCACGAAGGACTTGAACAGATTCCCGTGCAGGTCCCCAAAATTATCCGGCGTGCTGAAGCCGTGCCGATCCTTGTTGTGCTCCAGCAATACCACGCTGAAATCATAATCTCGCACATAAGAGGAAAAATTATTTCCCACGATGCCTTCAATGCGTTTGTTGTTTTTTCGATCGATAATATTCGTTTTCAATATTTCGATCAAGGGCAGCGCGGCGCTACTCCTTTCATCGCCGATATTCATTTCGACCGAAATGATTTCAAGCTGGACGGCATAACGATCGCCTTCAGGGTTGTCCCAATGCGCCAACGCATTGAAGCGATTGTCAATCATCCTGAAGGTATTGCGCAAATTCTCCTGACGACTCTTTCCTCTGGCGAGGTTGGCAAAATTGGTTGTGATGCGCGTATTGTCCGAAGGTTGATAGTCTTCATCGAAACGGACACTTTTAATAGCAAATGTAAACTCTTTAATCGTCATGATCTTGCGCTCCGATTCCCGGAATGAAAACCGCATCTGCTCCATGCCTTTCGATGCGGCTCGCTTTTCTGTTCCGACGCTTTGCTCAGTAGTCTCATTTGCCTCGACATTCGGACGAATGCGAGGTTGGGCCATGGCCGACTGGATATGAATCGATTTCAACCAACCATGAGCCCTGCTCACGGTGCGGTGTGTCTGGTTCACATCGGAAGAAAAGTATCTGGCAGCGATGATATAGTCTCCATTGCATGAATAAAAATGGATTTATTTCATGCAAGCATTAAATTTGCTCATGGAGTGGTCAATGCTGGATCGCAATCATCTGATGGTTGTGCGGGAAGTGGAGCGGCAGGGCTCGCTCACGGCCGCCGCCGATACGCTCAATCTCACGCAGTCGGCGCTCAGCCATGCGGTGAAGAAGCTGGAGCAGCAGCTCGGCACGCCCGTGTGGACGCGCGAAGGACGTACCATGCGGCTCACGCAGGCCGGACAGTACCTGCTGAGCCTCGCGAACCGGTTGCTGCCGCAATTCGAACTCGCCGAGGAGCGCATGAGGCAGTACGCGCAGGGCGAGCGCGGCACGTTGCGGATCGGCATGGAATGCGCGCCGTGCTATCAATGGCTGCTGAAGGTGGTGTCGCCGTATCTCGCGCACTGGCCGGATGTCGATGTGGACGTGAAGCAGCGCTTCCAATTCGGCGGCATCGGTGCGTTGATCGGCTATGAAATCGACGTGCTCGTCACGCCCGACCCACTCAAGAAGCCCGAATTGCATTTTGAGCCGGTGTTCGATTACGAGCAGGTGCTGGTGGTTGCCGATGATCACCCGCTGGCCGGAGAAGCGTATGTCACGCCGGAACAGCTGACGCACGAGGTGCTGATCACGTATCCCGTCGAAACGGACCGGCTCGATATCTACACGCAGTTCCTCACGCCCGCGAACAGGGTGCCGAAGCGCCACAAGGTGATCGAGACGACCGACATCATGCTGCAGATGGTGGCGAGCGGCCGTGGCGTGGCGGCATTGCCTCGCTGGCTCGCGGAAGAATATGCGGGCTGGATGCCGCTTACCCCCGTGCAACTTGGAAAGAAGGGGATCGCGAAGCAGATTTTCCTCGGCACGCGCAAGACCGATGACGACGTCGATTATCTTGCGGCGTTTGTAAAGGCTGCGCGGGAGTGGAAATGGGCGGAAGCGAAGATGCGAGACTAGTTTTGCATCGGGACATGAACAAAACCAATCGCTACCGCAACGGGTCGCTTTCCGCGCCTTCGTGCTTGTCTACCCGCGCTGCAGTCGAACCCGTTTCAGCCACGCGATCATTGCCGCCCCGCACCCCGGCCGCCGTCTCTCACTTCCCTTTTCACGCAGCAGCACCGGGCATCGCTTGCGCCCTATGCAGCTACACGTTGGCAGGCGCCGATGAACCCACGACATCGGCACCCGTCAACCGGCCCGCATGCCGTCGCGCCGCATCGTCGTCCAGACGACGGCGGCACCGCACACGCGCGTCGTGACGCGTTGCCGGACCCGACCGCCAGCGTCCCCGGACGGCACCGCTGTCGCAAGCGAGCCGTCCGGTTGCGACGGCCACGCCTGCGGCAAGCCGGTGGCTACGTCTTACTTCTGCAGCGAGATTTCCACGCGGCGATTGCGCGCCCGCCCTTCGGCGGTCTCGTTCGACGCGGCCGGGTTGGTTTCTCCATGCCCCGACGCCGCGAACGAATCCGCCTTCAGCCCGTGTTCGCGCAGATACCCCGCGACGGCATCGGCGCGGCGCTTCGACAGGGCCTGGTTGTGTGCATCCGAGCCGGTCGAGTCGGTATAACCGTCCACTGCCACGCGCGAGAAATGCTTGTCGCCCTGCTGGTTCAGCAGCGTGTCGAGCGCGGCGGTGGCGGCGGACGTCAGCACGGCGGAGTCGGTCGCGAAGTACGCATCGCCGGTCAGGCTCACCTTCTCGACCGCGGCGGGCGCCGGCGCGGCCGCCGCGGCGACCGGCGCGGGTGCCGCACCGCACTGGAACACCATCGAGTGCGGATCGGCGCCGTCGCGGTACGGCGTCGTGGAATCAACCGTGCGCACGGCCTCGTTGCCGCACATGCGCGTCGCGACCTTCATGCAGGTATTGGCGCTCGACAGGATGCCGTGGCAGTCGACGCGGAACGTCCGGATGCCGTCGCGGGGTTGAAGTTCGTACGCGTTGTACGTCGGCCCCGATGCGCTCGAACAGGCCGCGAGGGAAACGACGGACGCCAGCAGTGCAAGATGAATGTTTTTCACTTGATTACTCCGAAAATGCGAGGGGCGCAGCGCGGGCGGCGCAATGGCGCAGCCGCCTCCGCGTGCGTGTGCGTTCGACGCGGTCCGCCCCGGCAGTGCGTGCCGGCGCGAACCGCGGTGCGCGATTACTTCCACTGATACAGCATGCCCGCGCCGACGACGCGCTGGCTGCCGGCGAAGCCGCCGTTGAGCGTCGCCTTCAGGTTTTCCGTGACGCGCGCCTGCACGCCGACCGCCATGGCCTTCTGCCCCTGGAACGTCGCCGTACCGACCCCCATCGCGAAGTTCGAGTCGCGGTCCATGTGCGGGATCGACGCCATCGCGGCGGTGGCCGCGATCCCCTCGCGTGCCATCGAATCGGTCTGCTGGATCTGCTGCTGCATCTGCGTGAGCTGGTTATTGACCGTGTTCAGCGACTGCGTGAACTGGTTCGACACCGCGTTCAGCTGGTTCACGTTCACCGCATCCGTGCCCTGCGTACCGGCCGCGACGTTGACCACCTGGCGCGCCGATTCCGCCGAACCGACCGCGACGACGTTCGAGCGTCCGCCATCGTTGCTGCCCGTGCCGATCGCGGTCGAGTTGTTGCCGGCTGCCGTCGCGCCCACGCCGATCGCGCTGGAGCCGTTGCCTGACGCGAGCGCGTTGTTGCCGACCGCCGTGCTGTTCGAGCCCGATGCCACCGCCCCCGAACCACCCGCCGACGAATTCGGGCCGGTCGAACCCGGCGGCACGTTCGTGCCGGTCGGATTCGTCGTGTACTGGCCGCCGAGGTTCGTCGTGCGCTGGTCGATCAGCGTCGTCAACTGGTTCGCGACCGAATCGAGCTGCGACACGTTCACCGCGTCCGTGCCGTTCTTGCCGGCCGCGAGGCCCGTGATCTGCCGGTTGCCGATGTTCACTTCGCCGGCCGACGATTGCGGGCTGCTCAGCCCGTACGCTACGTAGTTCGTCAGCGCGCCGACCGTCGTCAGCGAACCTGCGCCCAATGCCACGCTGTTCGCGAACGTCGCGGACGCACCGGCGCCCAGCGCGAGCGCATCGGTTGCGTTGCCGAGCGCGCCGGAACCCAGCGCGACGCTGCCCACGCTGACCGCCTTCGCATTTGCGCCTTGCGCGACCGACTGCGCGCCCAGTGCCGTCGCGCCACTGCCGAGCGCGATCGCGTCGGCCTGCGCGGAACTCGCCGCCTGCCCGATCGCGACGCCGCCCGGGGCGGTCTGGTCGACGATCGCGCCGTTGCCGATGCCCACGCCGTTGTCGCCGTTGACGACCGTCGTCGGCCCCACCGCGACCGATTCCGCGCCGACGGCGAGCGAGTCGGCCGCCGTCGAATTCGCGTGGAAATACTTCTGGCCCGTGACCGCGAACGACTGCAATGCACCGGCCAGCTGCCGCACGGTCACCGCATCCTGCTGCCCGGTGCCGTCCGCGACGTTGGTGATCTGGCGATACGTCTTGCTGGTCGCGTCGCCGACCGATACCGCGCCAAGCAGCGTCTGGTCAGTCGTGTTGAACGGGATCGATGCGGTGCCGTTGCGGAGGATGCCCGACGACGGCGTCGTCGCGCGGTCGGATACCGACCCCGCACCTAGCGCGATGCTGCCGTCCACCTTCGAGATTGCGTTCGGGCCGATCGCGACGCTGTCGACGCCGACCGCCTGGCTGTCCGGCGCGGTCGAGTTCGCGTGGAAATACTTGATGCCGTGCGCGTTGATGTTGTCGATCGCCGAGCCGACGTTGTTGTTGATCGTCGTCGAACCGTCGCTGTTGTACGTCACGTACGACGGGGCCGAAATCGTGCCGGTCGTCGGATCGTAGGTGGCCCCGCCGCCGATCGCGCCCGCCGTGCTGTTGCCGAGGTTGGTGTTGTTGCTGGCGATCGAGCTGAGGCTGGTGGACAGCGAGCCGATGCCCGTCGACGTCGCGGTGGACAGCGACGTCAGGTTGCTGTTCGTCGAACTCAGGCCGGTGGACAGCGAATTGATGCCCGTCGAGGTCGAGGTGGACAGCGACGTGATCGAGCTGTTGGTCGAGCTCAAGCCGGTCGACAGCGAGCTGATGCCCGTGGACGTCGACGTGGACAACGACGTCACCGTGCTGTTGGTCGAGCTCAGGCCGGTCGACAGCGAGCCGACGACGGTCGAGGTCGACGTGGACAGCGACGTGACCGTGCTGTTGGTCGAACTCAGGCCGGTGGACAACGAGCTGATGCCCGTCGACGTCGACGTGGACAGCGACGTCACCGTGCTGTTGGTCGAGCTCAGGCCGGTCGACAGCGAACTGATGCCCGTGGACGTCGACGTCGACAACGATGTCACCGTGCTGTTCGTCGAACTCAAGCCGGTGGACAGCGAGCTGATGCCCGTGGACGTCGACGTGGACAGCGACGTCACCGTGCTGTTCGTCGAACTCAGGCCGGTGGACAGCGAGCCGACGACGGTCGAGGTCGACGTCGACAGCGACGTGACCGAACTGTTGGTCGAACTCAAGCCGGTGGACAGCGAGCTGATGCCGGTCGACGTCGACGTGGACAGCGACGTGATCGCACTGTTGGCCGACGACAGGCCGGTAGACGTCGAGGTCGACAGCGACGTGACCGCGCTATCCGTCGAACTCAGGCCCGTCGACAGCGAACTGATGCCGGTCGATGTCGAGGTCGACAACGACGTGATCGCGCTGCCGACCGTCGACAGCCCCGTCGACGTGGAAGTCGACAGCGACGTCACCGTGCTGTTCGTCGAACTCAGGCCGGTGGACAACGAGCTGATGCCCGTCGACGTCGACGTGGACAACGACGTCACCGTGCTGTTGGTCGAACTCAGGCCGGTGGACAGCGAACTGATGCCGGTCGACGTGGACGTCGACAACGATGTCACCGTGCTGTTCGTCGAACTCAAGCCGGTGGACAGCGAACCGATGCCCGTCGACGTGGACGTCGACAACGACGTCACCGCGCTATTGGTCGAGCTCAGCCCAGTCGACAGCGACGACACGCCGGTGGACAACGACGTGATGCTCGATGCGGTCGACGTCGACAGCGAATTCACCGCCGTGTTCGTCGCGGCGAGCTGCGACCCGTTGATCGCGTCCGTGCTCGACGAATCGACGCGCCCGGCCGCGACGTTGGTGATCTGGCGTTCCGCGTTCGGCGCGCCGACGCTGACGACGCTGGTCGGATTCGTGCCCTTGTAGTTATACGTAATGCCGCCGAGCGTTCCGGTCGCGGTCGGATGCGGCACGTCCGTCACCGAACCGGAGCCGAGCGCGACATCGTTCGCATTCGTCGCGACGGCCGACGCGCCGAATGCGACCGCACCGGCCGCCGCCGCAGTCGACGTGTTGCCGAACGCGAGCGAGCCGGTGCCCTGCGCATTGTTCGAATTGCCGATCGCCACCGCTCCGTTGCCGTTCGCGGTGTTGTTCGAACCGAGCGTGACCGCGCCGGTGCCGATCGCGCTGCTCGGATCGCCGATCGCGACCGCGCCGTTGCCGCTGACGGTCTGGCCGAAGCCGAGCGCGACGGCGCCCGTGCCGCCCAGCACCTTCGACAGGTTGCCGCCGGCAATCGAACCCGCACCGGCGGTTGCCGCGACCGAGTTGCTGTCGCCGATGGCCACGCTCGACGTCGCCGCCGCCACGCTGTTGATGCCGACTGCGGTCGCATTGGTGGCAGACGCGGTCGCGCCCGGGCCGAGCGCGCTCGCGGATATGCCGGTCGCCAGCGCGAGATTGCCCAGCGCGGTCGCGTATTGCTGCGTCGCAGTCGCCTGCACACCCATCGCGATCGAGCTGACCCCCGACGCATTCGCGCTCAGCCCGAGCGCCAGCGCCGAATCGGCGCCGGCTGTCGTATTCGAGCCCAGCGCGATCGAACTGGTGCCGAGCGACTGCGTGCCCGAGCCCGGTACGCCGGCCGTCCCGCCCCAGCCAATCGCGATCGACGACGTGCCCTTCGCCCCGCTGTTCACCCCCATCGCCACGCCCGAATTGCCGGAAGCCAGCGCGCCGCTGCCCACGGCAACGGCGGCCGCGCCCGAGCTAGTCGATTGGTTGCCGAGGGACACCGAGCCCGTCAGGTCAGCATGCGATGCATAGCCCAGCGCGACGCTTTGCGCGCCGGCCGCGCTCGCCCCGAGGCCGAGCGCCGCCGCGTACTGGCCGGAAGCCAGCGCATTGTTGCCGAGCCCGATGGCCGACACACCGGTCGCGGCCGCACCGCTGCCCATCGCCACCGACCCGCTTTGCGTCGCGCTCGACAGGTTACCGATGGCAACCGAGTAGTTGCCCGAACCGATCGCCTGCACGCCCATCGACGCGCTGTTGACGCCGGTCGCCTGCGCATTGATGCCGACAGCCGTCGAACCGTCGCCCATCGCATGCGCCCCCGGGCCGAGCGCCGTGGCCGACAGCCCCTGCGCCGTCGCCAGATTGCCCAGTGCGGTGGAGTTCTGCTGCGCGGCACTCGAGCCGACGCCGATCGCGATCGACGAGATGCCGCCGTTTGCGGCGCCGCCATCCTGCGCGTACTGGGCATGCGCGCCCACATGGAACAAGCCGAGATACGCCGACGCCATCAGCATCGCGAGCCGTCGCGGCGACGGGGCAGAACGCATGCTCGCGCGTGTCGCGACATCGCCGACCGCCGCGCCCGTCGTCGTACCGCTCGACGACGCAACGCGCTTGCCGCGCGCGTGGTCGAGTTCCGAAGCCGCAACCCAGGCTCCCAATGCTTCGTTCCAGATCGACTTGAACGACTTGTTCATCTTGTCTTCCCTCGGTTCTCATGTGCTGGATGACGCAACGGTGAACACGGCAGTCGGCGAGAACGTCCTCTGCACATTCCCGTCCGCCTGACGACGCCCCGCCACTCACTTTGGATCACTAATTAAACAGCCGGGTAATGCTGCACGACACGCGCGATGGATATCGCGATCACGCAATCGCGCGCCGCCCGTGTCGGTAGACACGAGGCGAGGCAACGATCGCCGGTTATCGAATCATGGAAGCCGACACGGCAAGCCCGGCGGCTCGACGCTGGGCGTGCGGTTCATCCGCGCACGCGCGCGCCATCGCGCCGAACCCGCGACGACCTCGAATTTCATGGAAAAGCGTCATTCAGACGCCGGATGGGCGGAAGCCGGCCCGCACCCGGGGACGGCCCGCCCTGTTTCATTCAGGAGGAGGATGACGCCGTGCGATCCCCGGGACTGAAGCATGCGCCACCGGTTCGTGCGAACCGGTGCGTTGGCCTGTCATGCCTGTTGTGTTCATCGTTTTCGTACCCGCCTGATTCGAAAGCGTGCCGCGCGCGACCGTCCCCCGATGGATCGAACCCTCGGACGGCCCACGCGCAGCCACTCACCCTTTCCGTCCGGCATTCAAACGCATTTCCGGAATCCCGGAACAGCATCGACGACTTGCCGGACGACCCCTGCACCGAATTAATCGATCGAATTTCCTTGATGATTTCGTCTCGACAGGTGCCTCATGCCCAACCGCATTCCAGAACTCACCAATTTCTCTTATATAGCAACGTATTCGGTGAATGATGAAATTTGCATTACCCTCGTGCCAGTTATTTGTTCGCCGATGCCATCCCATATCATGGGATCGAACATCGATCAATGTCTCGTTGGTATCGCATGCATCGTAATAGAACTTCGGCATGTGATCCGCGCGATCCTGACCGTTTGAAAGAACCGATTCCAGCCGCGCCAGGGCTAGTGTGCTGGCATCCTCCAGAACGAACCTTTTCCCGAGCGGAAAAAATCTTTTCCCGAGCAGACAGCATTTACATTCATACGTTCAGACGCAAAATATGCTTTCATGACTAACATGATTTCGACCGGTCATCATAAAAAAATTAATCTGGCAATCCACAATTTCTTCATTCTCTTCACATAGAAGACGTCGACTTCGAGACGAACGTCAAACTGATTCCCGACCCCTTCCAATTCCAATTATTCCGAATTGAACCGGCAATAAAGACCGATCATTAAAATTCGATTCGGCATGTTTTTCCACTTCCGTTTCTTCCGGCCGGGCGCCGTGGCGGCGAACACGCAACACCCCGCCGCACAAGCCCCCACATGCCGCACGGAATCCTCACAAGGTGACCTGTTGTCGGCATATAATTTTTCGCAACAATCGTGCAGAGCGCGATGCTTTCACATTGACCGGCCACCCTTCCATCGCATCCGCAACCATGTCATCCCGCTCGTCCAGTTCGGCGTCGCCTCGTCCCACGCCGGATCTTGCTGACGCACATATTCTTGTCGTCGACGATCGCCCAAACGACCTGCGGCTCCTGACCGAAATCCTGCGTGCCGCACGGTGCCGGATCAGCGTCGCGTTCGACGGGCTGCAGGCGTATCACCGTGCCCAGGCGATCGCGCCCGACCTGATCCTGATGGATGTCCGGATGCCGCGCATGGACGGCTTTGCCGCGTGCCGGCTGCTGGCGTCGACGCCGTCGACGCAATCGATCCCGGTCATCATCCTGACGGCCGCGGGCGATCTCGAGGATCGCATCGCGGGGCTCGAAACCGGTGCGATCGACTACATCATCAAGCCGTTCGAGCCGACCGAAGTGCTGGCCCGGA
This sequence comes from Burkholderia sp. Ap-955, assembly GCF_011753045.1. Lineage (NCBI taxonomy): Bacteria > Pseudomonadati > Pseudomonadota > Betaproteobacteria > Burkholderiales > Burkholderiaceae > Burkholderia > Burkholderia sp. Ap-955. Next base: position 23,488 of record NZ_VWWH01000012.1, on the reverse strand, counting down.
TCCGCAATCACCTGAAACGCGCGCGGCGCAGCCAGCCGTTCGCGCATCTGCCCGAGCTGCCCGACAACCCGGATGCGGCCCTCGTGCGCGCGGCGTCCGAGGTCCTGCTGCGCGACCTGCGCCATCCGCCGGCGCTCGAGGAGCTCGCCAAACAAGTCGGCACGCACGAGAAGCGCCTGTCCCGCGTGTTCCGCGACCATCTCGGCCAGACCGTATTCGAATATCTGCGCGACACGCGCCTGCGCGCCGCGATGCACTTCCTCGCGGGGACGTCGATGGGCATCGGCGACATCGCCGAGGAAATCGGCTTTTCCACGCCCGGCAACTTCGCCACCGCCTTCCGCGAACGCTTCGGCGTCACGCCGTCCGACTGGCGGCGCCAGCGCCATGCGGTCAATGCCCCGCCCGCCCCCCCCGGGGCGCACCATCACGATGCATAGGCGCCACGCGGCATGGGCAGCCGGATGTCGCGCGGTGCTGCTGCTTCTGCTCGCGATGGCCGTCACCTGCGCGACGGCGCGCGCCGCGTCGACGCCGAACCCCGCCCAACTGGACGCCGTGTCGGTATTCGAGGACGCGAGCATGACGATGTCCGCCGATCAGGTCGCCGCACGGCTCGCCGATCCGGCGCATGGCACGCCGGTGGCCGGCACGTCGTCGTTCAACGTCGAGTTCTCGCGATCGGCGTGGTGGATCCGCGCCACGCTGACCAACCGCGACAGCGCCGCGCGCCCGCTGGTGCTGGTGATTCGCGACGCCCGCGTCGACCGGGCGGACTTCTATCTCGGCCAGAACGGCCGGTGGACGCTCGACAGCCGCTTCCCGGCCGCTGGCCCCGGCGGTGATGCCGCCGCGCCGTCATCGCGCTACCCGGCGATCGACGTCACGTTGCGCGCCGGCGAAAGCCTCCCAGTGCTGATCCGCGTCACGTCGCGCAAGGAAATGCGGCTCGCGCCGGCCGCGTTCACGCGTGCGGCGTGGGATGCGCTGGAACGGCGCGCGACGATGTGGGACTTCGGCTTCTTCGGCGGGCTGCTCGCGCTCGTGTGGTGCGCGCTGCTGATCGGGTTCTTTTCGCGCAGCGGCGTGTTCCATGTGCTGGCCGCGGTGGCGCTCGGCACGACGCTGTTCGAAGCGGCTTACCGGGGCTATATGGCGATGGCGTTGCCGCCCGCGCTGCGTGAATGGTCCGCGCGCGGCGAAGTGATCTTCGCGTACCTGGCGGTGTCCTGCTTCATCGTCTTCATCCTGATGGTCGCCCGGCGCGAGCAGGCGAAGCTGCCGATGCGCGCGATCTACATGGCCTTCCTCGCGCTCGAAGGGGTCGGCATGATCGGCGCCGCGTGTGGCGACCTGCTGACGTTCACGTGGTTCTGCCTGCGGCTGAACGCCGTGCTCGGGATCGTCAACATCAGCCTCGCGCTGCTGCTCGCGATCCGCCGGACGCCGACCGGCCGCGTGATGCTGATCGCCATCGCGATCGCCACCTTCAACATGCTGATCCGCGTGCTCGACGGCATGAACACGCTGCCGCCGGCGCTCGCCTGGCTGAAATCCGACATCTTCCCGAACCCCGTCATCGCGATCGTCGGGCTCGCCACGCACCTGCTGGTGCTGGCCGCATGGATTCATCACGTCGGCCGCCAGCGTACCGAGGCGAGGAAGCGGCTCGAACACTGGCAGCTCACCGAACAGGATCGGCTGCGCGACGAAGTCGCACGACGCACGCTCGCGCTCAACGACGCGCTGCAACAGGTGACGACCCACATGCAGCAGAAGATCGAGACGCTCGGCTACGTCAGCCACGACCTGCGCGCGCCGCTGTCCACGATCAACGGCTACGCGAAGCTGCTGCTGCAAGGCGCGACGCGCGGCCAGGCGCGGCTGATCCGGTCGATCGACCGCAGCATCCGCTACCAGCTCACGCTGATCGATGAACTGCTCGCGTTCACGAAGGCCGAGCTGCAACCGCTCGGCGTGACGCCGGACACGACCGACCTGCCCGGCCTGCTCGACGACATCGGCCACTATGCGGTCGCGCTGTGCGCGCAGCAGGACAACCGGTTCGTCTACCGGCCGGCCACGCCGCTGCCGCACATGGTGTCGATCGACGGCATGCGGCTGCAGCAGGTGCTGCTCAACCTGCTGTCCAACGCATCGAAGTTCACGCACGACGGCACGGTCACGCTGTCGATTCATGCCGCGCGCGAAGGCGACACCTGGCGACTGCTGTTCGAAGTGGCCGATACGGGCATCGGGATCGACATCAGCGGAAACCGCGACATCTTCCGCGCGTACCAGCAGGTGCAGGCCGTGAACGGCGGCACCGGGCTCGGCCTGTTCATCGCGCAGCGCATCGTCGGCGCGATGGAGGGCGAGCTGGCCGTCGCCAGCCAGCCGGGCGTCGGCACGGCATTCTCGTTCGCGATCGTCGCGCCGGCTGTCGGGCACGCGCTCGTGCCGGTGTCGGAGCTCGTCCGGCGGTTTCAACCGGACGGCGAGGCCGAGCCGGACGTCCCCGCGCCCGCGATGCCGTGCCCGCCCGACGATGCGCTCGACCAACTGATCCTGCTGGCCGACAACGGGCAGCTGACCGATATCGAGGAATGGCTCGGCCCGTATGCGGACGAGCCGGATTACGCGGCCTTCGTGCGGGACGTGCGCGAACACCTCGATGCACTGGATCTGGACGCGATCGGGAAACTGGCCGGCTCGCTGAAACAGGCGCGCCGCGCCGCGACGGCATTCGACGCCGAAGCCGACGCGGCCGGGCCGGCCTGACAGCACCGGCCACCGCGTCGCGTACGCGCCGATCGGGCACCGGCCGGCCGCCGGATGCGACAGCCCGCGCATCGGCACCGCCCACCGTCGCGTCAGCACGCTTCGTGCCGCGCCCCCCCGCCGGACGGATGCGCGCTACAGCCGCCGCATCGTCGAAACCAGTGCGGCGCCCTCGTCGGGCGATGCCGGCCGCGCCCGCACCGGGTCGCGTTCCCGTCTCGGCGCACCGAGCCCCGTGCCGCCCGTGCGCCGCCGCGCGGCGTGCCGCTCGATCACACGTTGCAGCACGCAGAACACGCACAGCAGCGCGCCGATCACGATCCGCGTCCACCACGAACTCAACGTGCCGTCGAACGTGATCAGCACCTGGATCGTGCCGAGGATGCCGACGCCGAACACCGAGCCGACCACGTAGCCCACGCCGCCGGTGAGCAGCGTGCCGCCGATCACGGTCGCGGCGATCGCGTCGAGCTCCATGCCCTGTGCCTGCAACCCGTAACCCGACAGCACGTACAGCGTGAACACGACGCCGCCGAGCGCCGAACAGAAGCCGCTCAGCGCGTACACGCCGACCTTCGTGCGCGCGACGGGCAGCCCCATCAGCAGCGCCGAACGCTCGTTGCCGCCGATCGCGTAGACGTTGCGGCCGAAGCGCGTGAAATGCGCGACGTAGATCGCGCCGGCCAGCGTCGCGAGCGCGACCAACGCGCCCGCGCTCAGCGTGCCGCCGCCCACCGGCACGCTGATGCCCCCGATCGCATGAAACACCGGCTCGTTGATCGTGATCGACTGCGTCGTGATCAGGAAGCACGCGCCGCGCGCGAGAAACATCCCGGCCAGCGTGACGATGAACGGCTGCAGCCGGAAATAATGGATCAACGCCCCCATCGCCGCGCCGTACAGCGCGCCGAACGCAAGCACCAGCGGCACGATCACCCACACGGGCCAGTGCAGCCGCTCGGCGCCCACCGCGCAGAAGATCGTCGTCAGCGCGACGACCGAGCCGACCGACAGGTCGATGCCGCCCGACACGATCACGAACGTCATCCCGATCGCAACGATCAACAGGAAGGCGTTGTCGACGAGCAGCCCGGTCAGCACCTGCATCGAGAAGAAGCCCGTGTAGGTCACGGACCCGAAGCCGAACAGCGCGGCGAACAGCACGATCGTCACGACGATCGGCAGCGTGCGCGGGTCGGCGAGCCGGCCAAGGAATCGGTTCATCGCGGCGTCGCTCCGGTAGTGGCGCGCGAACGCGCGGAAGACAGCAGCCGTGACGCGTGCCGGACGACCAGCGCGCGCGCCGCGTCCGACTGGATCAGCGTCACGACGATCACGACGACCGCCTTGACGACGAGCGTCGCTTCCGGCGGCACGCCGATCGAATAGGTCGTGTAGGTGAGCGTCTGGATGATCAGCGCACCGAGCACCGAGCCGGCGAGGCTGAAGCGGCCGCCGAGCAGCGACGTGCCGCCGAGCGTCACCGCGAGGATCGCGTCGAGTTCGAGCAGCAGCCCCGCGTTGTTGCCGTCGGCGCTGCGCACGTTCGAGCTGGCCAGGATGCCCGCGAGCGCCGACATCACGCCCGAGCACAGATACACGCCGAACACGACCGCGCCCGAGCGCAGTCCGACGAGCCGTGTCGCGACCGGGTTCACGCCGATCGCGCGGATGAACAGCCCGAGCGCCGTGCGGTTCACCAGCAGCGCGGTCCCGGCGATCGTTGCCAGCGCGATCCACACCGCGCACGGCACGGCCGCGAGATAGCCGCCGCCGAGCGCGAGGTAGCCGGGCGCGCCGATCGGGATGATCTGGCCGCCCGTCAGCAGTTGCGCGACACCGCGGCCGGCCACCATCAGGATCAGCGTCGCGATGATCGGCTGCATCCCGACGAACGCCACCAGCAGCCCGTTCCATGCGCCGGCCAGCAGCCCGACGCCGAGCGCGGCGGCCAGCGCCACGCCGACCCGCGACGGGTCCGCGTCGAGCACGATCGCCGCGGCCGCCCCTGCGATCGCGACGATCGCGCCGACCGAGATGTCGATCCCGCGGGTCGCGATCACGAGCGTCATCCCGAGCGACACGATCACGAGCGGCGCCGCGCGGTTCAGGATGTCGACCGGCGCGCCGAACAGGTGGCCGTCGAGCAGCGCGATCGACAGGAAGCCCGGGCGATGCGCGACGTCGAGCGCGAACAGCAGGACGAGCGTCAACGCCGGCCATGCGAGCGGATGACGAAACAGCGTGCGCAGCAGCGTCATGACTGGCCTCCCGCGATCAGCCGGTACACCTGCTCCTCGGACGCATCCGCGCCGGTGAGTTCGGCGACCTTGCGACGGTCGCGCAACACCGTGATCCGGTGGCTCACGCGTACGACTTCACTGATCTCCGACGAAATGAACAGGATCGCGAGCCCCTGCGCGCACAGCGCGAGCACGCGTTCCATGATGTCGAATTTCGCGGCGACGTCGATGCCGCGCGTCGGCTCGTCGAGGATCAGCAGCTTCGGTTCCGTCGCGAGCCAGCGCGCGAGCAGCACCTTCTGCTGGTTGCCGCCCGACAGCAGCCCGATCGGCTGCTCCGCGTCGCGCGCCTTGATGCCGAGCCGCGCGATGTACGTATCGGCGAGCTCGCGCTGCCGCGCCCGCCCGATCAGCCGCCACCAGCCGCGCCGCGCCTGCAGCGCGAGAATGATGTTCTCGCGGATCGACAGCGCGGCGACGATGCCCTCCTTCTTGCGATCCTCCGGGCAGTAGGCGATGCCGTGCCGGACCGCGTCGTGCGGCGACGCGAGCCGTGTGCGCGCGCCGTCGATCTCGATCGCGCCGGTGTCGGCGCGCTCCGCGGCGAATGCCAGTTGCGCGGTTTCGGTGCGCCCCGAGCCGAGCAGCCCGGCCAGCCCGACGATCTCGCCGGGCCGCACGTCGAGGTCGAGCGGGCTCATCATCCCGCGCCGGCCGACCTGCTGCATCGACAGGAACGGTTCCGCCTCGCCGGCGGTGCGCTCGACGGCCGCGGCGCCCGCCTGCAGCGTGTCGGACATCCGTTCGCGGCCGGTCATCTTCGCGACCAGCACGTCGACCGGCAAGTCGCGCGCCAGATACTCGCCTTCGCGCTCGCCGTTGCGCATCACGGTGATCCGGTCGGACACCGCATAGGTCTGCTCGAGAAAGTGCGTGACGAACAGGATCGCGATGCCCGATGCCTTCAGCCGGCGCAGCACGTCGAACAGCCGCGCGACCTCGCCGTCGTCGAGGCTCGACGTCGGTTCGTCGAGAATCAGCACGCGCGCGTCGACCGACACGGCCCGTGCGATCGCCACCATCTGCTGCACGGCGATCGGATACGCATCGAGCGAGCGCGTGACGTCGAGCGACAGGTCGAGTTCGGCCAGCGCCGCGCGCGAACGCGCATGAATCGTGTTCCAGTCGATCGCGCCGCGCCGCATCGGCTGCCGGCCCGCGAAGATGTTCTCCGCGACCGACAGGTTCGCGCACAGGTTCACTTCCTGGTAGAGCGTCTGGATGCCGGCCGCCTCGGCTTCGCGCGGCGCGGCGAAATTCACCGGCGCGCCGCCGACGCGAATCTCGCCTGCGTCGTGTGGATGCACGCCGGTGAGCACGTTGATCAGCGTCGACTTGCCCGCGCCGTTCTGGCCCATCAGCGCATGGATTTCACCCGGAAACAGCCGGAAGTTCACGCGCTGCAGCGCGTTCACGCCCGGAAACGACTTGTCGATGCCGATCATCTCGACCACCGGCGGACTCTCCATGCATCCTCCCTCGAAACGGTTGGCGCCCGGGCGGCCGCGACACCGCCGCCCGCGCCGGATCGTCGGTACGTGGCTCAGTACTTGCGGGTCGGCAGCACCTGCGCCGCGACGTTCATCGGGAACACCGTCTCGTTCGTGACGATGCGCTTCGGCAGTTGCTTGCCGGCGACCACGTCCTTCACCGCGGTCATCAACTGCGGGCCGAGCAGCGGGCTGCATTCGACGTCGACGTTGATCTTGCCGGCCACCATCGCCTGGAAGCCGCCCTTGGTCGCATCGAACGACACGACGCTCACGTCCTTGCCGGGCTTGATGCCGGCCTCTTCCATCGCCTGGATCGCGCCGAGCGCCATGTCGTCGTTGTGCGCGTAGACGACGTTGATCTGCTTGCCGTAGGTCTTCGCGAACGCTTCCATCACCTGCTTGCCGCCGGCGAGCGTGAAGTCGCCGCTTTGCGACGCGATCACCTTGAATTTCGGATTGCTCTTGATCACTTCGAGCAGGCCGGCCCGTCGGTCGTTGGCCGGCGCCGAGCCGACCGTACCCTGCAGCTCGACGATGTTGATCGGGCCCGGATCGTTCTTGTAGTGCTCTTCCATCCAGTGGCCGGCGCGCCGCCCTTCCTCGAGGAAGTCCGAGCCGATCATCGTCACGTACAGCGACGGGTCCTTCACGTCGACGCCGCGATCGGTCAGGATCACCGGGATGTGTGCGGCCTTCGCTTCGGTCAGCACGGGCTCCCAGCCCGATTCGACGACCGGCGAGAACGCGATCACGTCGACCTTCTGCGCGATGAACGAGCGGATCGCACGAATCTGGTTCTCCTGCTTCTGCTGCGCGTCGGAGAATTTCAGGTTGATGCCGGCGTCCTTCGCCGCGCCCTTCACCGACACCGTGTTCGCGGTGCGCCACGCGCTTTCCGCGCCGACCTGCGAGAAGCCGAGCGTGATGGGTTTCTGCTGCGCGTGCGCGCCGCCGGCCAGCACCGCTGCCGCGGCGACGATCGCGCCGGCCGCCAGCTTCCTGATGAATGTCATGGTTCGTCTCCGATGATGTCGTTGTCTGCCGCTGCGCTGTTGTGTTTCTGCTTGGCGCAGGCGCGGGTCGGGGCTGTGCGCCGGCCGGGGCTTCGCGTCGGCCCGGTCTGCATGCCCCGCATCAGTCTAGAAACAAGTCCGATAACCTTCTAATGAAATATTGGATTGGGGAGATGTCGGATTCGGCATACGTATAAACACCTAAACGGGCGGTTCAACCCGTTCTAGCCGGCCTTGGCCGCGTTTGCGCGACCTTTGCACGGGCCGCCTCGACCAGCGTGACGAGCGTTTCCATCTTCGTTTCTCCCATCTGCTTCGACGTGAGCCGCGCGTCGACGAGGCTCACGATCGCCAGATCGAGCGACGGCACGACCACTGCGTACTGTCCGAGATGGCCGTCGGCCCAGAAGGCCCGCCGCGACAGCAACGCGTCCGGCCGCGCGCGCCGCTCGCCGAGTCGCTCGTCCACCACAGGTAGCCGTAGCCACCGGTACGCGTGTCGGAATACGGCCGCGTCGATTCGACGACCCAGTCGGCCGGGACGATCTGCCGGCCGCGCCAGCGGCCGCCATGCAGGTACAGCAGCGCGAAGCGGGCAAGATCGCGCGCGCTCATCGCGAACGGATAGGCCGGATAGCGCGTCGCGCTGCCGCCCGACACGTAATGCCCGTCCGACGGCGTGTAGTCCTGCATGCCGACGGGAATCGCGATCTCGGTGAACAGCGCATCGAAGATGCGCGTGCCGGTGCTGCGCTCGTAGATCGCGCCGACCGTATTGAAATCCCAGTTGTTGTAGTACCAGAACGTGCCCGGCGGGTGACTGCCGCGCTGCGGCCGCAACGCCTTCATCGGCACGGTTTCGTACGTCGCCGCGTGATAGACGCCCGAGCGCGCCTGCAACAGCATCCGCACGGTCGCCTGTTTTTCGGCGGGCGAAAGCGCCGGCGCGGTGTCGTCGATTCCGAGCTGGGCGAGCGTATCGTCCAGGCGCATCTGGCCGCGCGCGACCGCAATGCCGACCAGCGCGCTCAGGAAGCTCTTGCGTGCGGAATGAAGGTTCGACTTGCGCGCGACGTCGCCCCACTGCGCGATCACCGCTCCGTCGTGAACGATCATGCCGGACGTCGAGCCTTGCGCCTTCGCATACGCGACGGCGCGGTCGATGCCGTCCGGCGAGAAACCGTGCGCGGCGGGGGCGGCCTGCGTCCATTCGGCGGCCGGAAAGACCGGCGACGACGCCTCTGGCGCGGATGGCGGTGGTGTAGTCGGTGTCGGCGGCTCGGACTGACATCCGGCAACCAGCGCGACAACGCCGGCAATGATCGGCACCCGCCACGCGCACCACCGGCGCGTTGCTGCGCGGCTTCGTAAAACGCTCGTTCCAGCCGACATCGTCGGTCTCCGCGGTCGCTTCGATGTTCGTTTAACGTGACACGGCGGCGAATCCGTCGCGGTTCAGCCCGGTTTCGCTGGCCGACGTGGCGCGCCCTCGAAAACGGCTCCCGGCATATTACCGAAGCTGGCTGACAGCACGATCGGCATCACAGCCGCAGCAGGGCCGGGAACGGCGCACGATTCTTGCTGCGCGGTTGGAACATACGAACGAGCAGGAGAACAACATGCGCGCAGGATGTCGACCCGGAATGCAGTGGGACGATACGCAGATCGGCACACCCGGCGATCGACGCGCCGCAGCATGAATAAGCGCACGACATCGCAGTCGAAGGCGTGCATGCCCACCGGGCCGCTGCGTCATGTCGACGACCGTCGCCCCGGCTATACGCGCCGGCCGCTCCGCAACGGCTTCGCGTATTACGGGCCGGACGGTGTGCGAGTGCGCGATGCCGACGAAATTGCCCGTATCAACGCGCTGGCGATTCCACCCGCGTACACCGACGTGTGGATCTGCATGGACCCGCGCGGCCATCTGCAGGCCACGGGCCGCGATGCACGCGGACGCAAGCAGTATCGCTATCACCCGCTGTGGCGCGAGACGCGAGACGCGAACAAGTACACGCGGATGGCGGCGTTCGCGCGTGCGCTGCCGCGCATCCGCGCGCGCGTCACGCGCGATCTGGCGTTGCCGGGTATGCCGCGCGACAAGGTCGTGGCGACGATCGTCCGCTTGCTCGACACGACGCTCGCGCGGATCGGCAACGCGGAATACGCGCGCGAAAACGGCTCGTACGGTCTGACGACGCTGCGCAAGCGACATTTGAAAATTCAGCCCGGCCAGGTGCGGCTGCGCTTCGCCGGCAAGAGCGGGATCGAACACGACGTGACGGTTGACGACGCGCGGGTCGCGCGGATCGTACGGCGCTGCGCCGAGCTGCCCGGGCACGAGCTGTTCCAGTATGTGGACGACGACGGCGCCCGCCATCCGGTCGGCTCGTCCGAGGTGAACGACTACCTGCGCGAAGCCGGCGGCGCGGATTTCACCGCGAAGGATTACCGGACCTGGGCTGGCAGCGTGCACGCGCTCGGGTTGTTGCGGCGCACCGAGCATCGCGGCGTCACGCACGCGCGCAAGCAGATCGTCGAGACCGTGCGTGCGGTGGCCGAGCTATTGCGCAACACGCCGGCCGTGTGCCGGCGCTGCTACATCCATCCGGCCGTGCTCGACGCGTTCGAGGCGGGCACGCTCGCCGCGCTCGCGGTCCGGCGTACGCCGCGCGGCTTGCGCGCGGATGAAGCGGCGTTCGTGGCGTTGCTCGTCACTGCCAGCCGGCGAGCGGGGAGATGATCCCGCCCGTCGCACCGAGGCCCGGTCGACGCAATCGGCGCGGCGTGAACATCTCGGAATCGGCGTAAGTATCAACACCCGCGCACCAGAAGACGAACCGGGCACGGCCACGGGGCGGCGACGTTCCGGGCACCCGTCTCCACGGTCAACGGGCGAACAATGGCTTGTGTCCCGTCGCTTTCAACGCGGCATTGATGTCATCGCGTGTATTGACGGCACGGCCGTCCACGTTGCAATCCGATTGCACCGGCTTTGCGCCGGCGGCAAATCCCACACCGCTCAGCTCGGTCGCGACCCATTGCGGATGATGCTTTTCCAGCGCGAACGTCATGATCCCGGCCTGGTCGTCCGTCAATATCAATCCGCCATCCTTCTCCGCCAACGCAACGCATAAAAATGCGGCATCGTGGTCCTTGAGCAGGTCGACCACAAAATAGCGATAGTCCTTCATCTCCGGCTCACGGTCGTTCAATCGATGTACGGCCGCCAGTATTTGGGCGCGGTCAGGGTCGCTCTTGTCCAGATCGCGGGCAGACGCCACGTTGGCGAGGGTCGCGCCGAGAATCAGTGCGCATGCAGCAAGCTTGGATACCTTCATCATCAACAATGTTCGAGAATCAACCAATCGTTCAGGGGCGATCCGTCATTGAGCGGTGGCGCGGCCGTTCAGGATATCGGCGACAGGCTCGTCCATTTCATCGACCCGGACACGCGCGGCGTGTTCCGCCTGCCGATCGAACCGCATCGTACACCGTCGGGCGACGCGCGCATCGTTCATCCGGAGCATCTCGACCGTCGGACGGGTTTTGACGCGCGATCTTCCGTTTCGACGAACGCCCATACCTCGACGTCAGAGGACGCTCGTCGGCATATCGCGTCGCTGACCGCCGACCTCGCGCGACGCCCGAGTCGTTGCCACTCCCCCTTTCACGCGTGACCGATGCGAACAGATGCCGGCCGACACGCCGTCCGGCGCCCCGGTCGACCGGACGTGCTTCAGTGCAACCAGCACTGCCTGAACCCGATGTCGTTTACCACCGGGTTCCGGGCGCATGACCGATAGCCGCTCGCGCCCGTTTCCCTAAACTGGTTCGCACAACACACCTGCCCGGTGTCGTCCGCTGCGCGCGTCACGCCACCGGCATCGAGGCATCCCCGAGACATCTGCCTTCGCTGTCCGTCGGCCCGTACGCCCCCGCTGCATTCCTGCCGGCCGCGCCGCCAAGGCCATTCCAGGAGAGTTCATTGAGCCCGTCGCAAACGCGCCCCGCGAAAGCCCGATCTTCGCGCAAGTCCGTCAAGCTGGATGACATCACGATCGTCGACCCCGCCGTCCTCAAGCGCGCGGTCGGCGCCATGGCGTTCGGCAACGCGATGGAATGGTTCGACTTCGGCGTGTACAGCTACATCGCCGTCACGCTCGGCAAGGTGTTCTTTCCGTCCAGCAGCCCGTCCGCGCAGCTGCTCGCGACCTTCGGCACGTTCGCGGCCGCGTTCCTCGTGCGCCCGCTCGGCGGCATGGTGTTCGGCCCGCTCGGCGACCGTATCGGCCGCCAGCGCGTGCTCGCCGCCACGATGATCATGATGGCCGTCGGTACCTTCGCGATCGGCCTGATCCCCAGCTACGCGTCGATCGGCATCATAGCGCCCGTGCTGCTGCTCGTCGCCCGCCTCGTGCAGGGCTTCTCGACCGGCGGCGAATACGGCGGCGCAGCCACCTTCATCGCCGAATTCTCGACCGACAAGCGCCGCGGCTTCATGGGCAGCTTCCTCGAGTTCGGCACGCTGATCGGCTATACGCTCGGCGCGGCGACGGTCGCACTGCTCACCGCGTCGCTGTCGCAGGAAGCGCTGCTGTCGTGGGGCTGGCGCGTGCCGTTCTTCATCGCCGGCCCGCTCGGCCTCGTGGGGCTCTACATCCGGCTGAAACTCGAGGAAACGCCCGCGTTCAAGAAGGAGGCCGAAGCACGCGAAGCGGACGAACGCACGCGGCCGAAGCAACGCTTCGCGACGCTGCTCGTCGAACAGTGGAAGCCGCTTCTGCAATGCGTCGGCCTCGTGCTGATCTTCAACGTGACCGACTACATGGCGCTGTCGTACCTGCCGAGCTACCTGTCGGCGACGCTGCACTTCCGCGAATCGCACGGCCTGTTCCTGGTGCTGCTCGTGATGGTGCTGATGATGCCGATGACGCTCTACGCCGGGCACCTGTCGGACAAGGTCGGCCGCAAGCCGGTGATGATGGCCGGCTGCGTGGGCCTGCTCGTGCTGGCCGTGCCGGCGCTGATGCTGATCCGCACCGGCGGCATGCTGCCCGTGTTCGGCGGGATGCTGATCTACGGCGTGCTGCTGTCGACGTTCACCGGCGTGATGCCGTCGGCGCTGCCCGCGCTGTTCCCCACGCGCATCCGCTACGGCGCGCTCGCGATCGGCTTCAACCTATCGGTGTCGCTGTTCGGCGGCACGACGCCGCTCGTCACCGCGTGGCTGGTCGATCGCACCGGCGACCTGATGATGCCCGCGTACTACCTGATGGGCGCATCGTTCATCGGCATCGTGTCGGTGCTCGCGCTGCGCGAAACGGCGCGCCAGCCGCTGCCCGGCTCCGCGCCGTGCGTCGCGAGCCGCGCGGAGGCACTGAGCCTCGTTCGCGGCCGGGCCGACGAAGCGCGCGGGCGGGACAGGAAGCTCACGCCGGTCAGCGAACGCGCGTGATACGGGCGCGGGTAGCGCTGGCGCTCATGACGTGACGCGACGCCGCGCGACATGCACCGGCGTCGCGCGCGTGAGCGTCAGCCTGCCGACAGCCGCTGCGCGTCGAACCAGTCGAGCAGCCTGCGCGTGACGAACGCGGGATTTTCCAGATTCGAAATGTGACCGGCGTCCGGCACCAGCGCATGGGTGCACCCGATCACGCTCACCATCTTCACGGTTTCCGACGGCGGGCGTGCCATGTCGCCCGCGCCGCACATCAGCAGCGTGCGTTCGGCGTCCAGTTCGGCAAGTGCCGGCAGCGTGTCGGGCCGGCCGAAGATCAGCCGGCCGAGCGGGACGATCGATTGCCGCAACCGGTCGGCCGGCAGGTTCGCGAGCGCGTCGCGAAACGCGGACGGCACCGGGCCCGCCAGATTCACGTCCGGCCGGAAGAACAGCGGCACGATCGCATCGAGCAGCGGCGGCGCGATCACGCGCGCCCGGCGCTGTGGCGCGAGCTGGTGGATTGGCGCGACGACCGGTCGGCGGGCGGTAACGGCGAGCCGGATGCTCGGCAGGATTGAGCGTTCACGTACGTCCCGGTGCCTCGAAAGACCACCGCAAAAGCGACCGCGGCGCCGGACAACCTCGGTCGTCCGGCGCCGCGTCGGGCGAAGCACGCGATTCAAAAATCAGAACACCGCGTGCCCGCTGATCAGGCTCGGCAGCCAGGTCGAGAAGAACGGCAGGTACGTGACGATGTTGATCGCACTGAAGATCGCGAGGTAGTACGGCCACGCCATCTTCGTGGTCTCCCCGATCGACACGTTGCCGATCGCGCAGCCGACGAACTGCACCGAGCCGATCGGCGGATGCACGAGGCCGAGCGAACAGTTCAGCAGCAGCATGATCCCGAACTGCACCGGCCCGACGCCGCACGCCATCGCGATCGGCAGGAACAGCGGTGTCGTGATCAGGATGTGCGCGGCCATGTCGACGAACGTGCCGAGAAACACCTGGATGATGTTGATGTACAGCAGCATCAGCCACGGCGCGGCGGTCGACTGCTTCAGCAGCCCTTCGATCGCATCCGGAATCTCCAGGTACGACATCTGGAAGCGCAGCATGTTGGACACCGCGATCAGCAGCAGCACGACGCCCGTCGTGCGCGCCGCATGCGACAGCGCGCGGCGCAGCTTCTCGGCCGTCAGCGTCCGGTAGACCACCGCGGTCAGCACGAGCGAGTACACGACGGCAATCGCGGCGGCTTCGGTCGCGGTGGCGATCCCCTTCGCAACGCACACGAGGATGATCGCGATCACCATCAGGCCGGGCACCGCGCCGACGAAGCTGCGCAGCACCGTATACCAGCCGGGGAACGCGGGCAGCGCGGACGAACCGTCTTCACGGCGCGGATAGCCGTGACGCACGGCCTGCCAGTACGCGGCGGCCAGCACGAAGCCCATCACCCACAACACCGGCAGCAGCCCCGAGAACAGCAGGTCGCCGATCGACACGCCGCTCACCGGCTGGCCGTGCAGCATCCCGGTGATGCCCTGCGCGGCGAACGCATAGATGATCATGTTGGTCGACGTCGGCATCAGCGCGCCGGCGAGCGACGCATGCGTCGTCACGTTCACTGCATACGCGGCGCTGTAGCCTTCGCGCTTCATCAGCGGAATCACCACGCCGCCCATCGCCGACGTATCGGCGGTCGGCGAGCCCGACACGCCGCCGAACAGCGTACAGGCGACGACGTTCGCCATCCCGAGGCCGCCGCGGAAGTGGCCGACGGTCGCCTGCGCGAAGCGCAGGATCCGGTCCGCGATGCCGCCATGCAGCATCAGTTCGCCGGAGAAGATGAAGAACGGCACCGCGAGGAACGAGAACGCGTTCATTCCCGAGATCATGGCCTGCATCGCGGTCGCGATGGGCAAGCCTTCGACCATATAGGTCAGCACGCAGGCGATGCCGAGCGCGAACGACACGGGCACGCCCAGCACGAGGAAAATCAGAAAACTGACGGACAGGATCGCGAGTTCCATGGCGTTATTGTCCCGGCGAAGAACGACGAAGCGCGAGCAGGTGCTCGAGCGAGAAGAGGATGATGGCGATCGCCGCGGGCATCGCGATCAGGTAGCGCACGCCTTCGGGCAGCCCGATGATCGGGATGCGGTCGCCCATCGTCTCGGCGGCCATGCTGCCGCAGCCGATCATGATCATGATCGCGAACGCGATCAGGCTCAGGTGCTGGATCGCGATGACGACCGTGCGCGCCTTCGGCGACAGCCGGCGCACCAGCGAATCGAGGCCGATATGGCCGCCGTCGCGCACCTTCATCGCGGCGCCGAACATCGCGATCACGATCACGAGCAGCAGCGCGATCGGCTCCACGAAATCGGGCGCGTTCTCGAACACGTAGCGCATCACGACCGCGTAGAACACCAGCACCGTCAGCACCGCGAGGCACGCCGACGCAATCACGGCCAGCACGCGGAACAGCACGTCGTTCACGCAGCGCAATAGCGGTGCCGTGTGCGGCCGCGCCGGCGCCGCGCCGTCGGGGGCGGCGCCCGGCGAGCCCGCGGCCGCCGCGCTGTTCAGGGAAGTGCGACGCGTCACTTGGTGGCCTCGATCTCGTCGACGATCTGCTTCATCTGCGGTGTCTTCTCGTACTTGGTCCACAGCGGCTGCATTGCCTTCACGAACGCCGCGCGGTCAATCTGCGCGGCCGGCAGGATCTTCGCGCCGCCCTTCGTCACCAGCTGCTGCGCGGACGCCTCGCGCGCGGTCCACAGCTTCTGGTAGTACGGCACCGAATCGGCCGCCGCCTTCCTGATCGCCGCCTGCTCCTGCGGCGACAGCGTGTCCCAGACCTTCTTCGAGAACACCAGCACTTCCGGCGTCATCGCGTGCTGCGTCTCCGAGTAGTCGGGCGCCACTTCGTAGTGCTTGGTTTCCTCGTACGACGGCAGGTTGTTTTCGGCCGCGTCGACGAGGCCCGTCTTCAGGCCCGTGTATACCTCGGCGAACGGCATCGGCGTCGGCGTGCCGCCCATCGCCCTGATCTCGTCGACCATCAGGTCGGACGGTTGCACGCGCACCTTCAGCCCCTTCATGTCCGCCGGCGAGCGCACCGGGCGCTTCGCGTAGATCGAGCGCGCGCCGCTCTCGTAGAACGTCAGCGCGATCATCCCCTTCGCGGTGAACGCGTCGAGGATCTTCTGCCCGGCCGGGCCATACATCGCCTTGCGGAAATGATCGACGTCGCGGAACAGGAACGGGAACGACGGGATCAGCGATTCCGGCACGATCTCGTTGAACGACGCGCCGTTCACGCGCGCCATGTCAATCGCGCCGATCCGCACCTGGTCGACCGTGTCCTTCTCCGAGCCGAGCGCGCTGTTGCCGAACACCTTGATCGAATCCTTGCCGCCCGTCTGCTTCGACAGCTCGTCGCCCATGAACTTCACGGCCATGTTGGTCGGGAAGTTGTCGCCGTGCACGTCCGCCGAGCGGAACACGCGCGCCTGGGCGGACATCGCGAAACCGGCCACCAGCGCGACGGCCAGGGCGATACGGGAGCGGTTGAATCGGTGCTTCATCGTCAGTCTCCTTGATGGTTGTGCTCGTTGTTGCGCGGCGATCCGCCGGCATGCGCATTCTTCGGCGCCGTGCTCGCTGACCGCTGAGTCATACGTCGTATGACGTGTTGACGCGAATGTACGTCGGTTAATCGTTTAACTCACTTGGTGCATACCCGTAGAGGCTCTGTTATGGCAGGCTTTTGGGACATTTCAGGGAATCGTTTTCTCTGTTTAGACGAATTTGCGCGAAACGTTTTTTGGGAATGGGTTCGCATTCAAGCCGGACGGCCAGCCGACGGCTTTTACCATTGCCGGAAATCTAACTTTCGCTTCGTTTTCAATTGTTGTAGGATGTCTGATCACGAAGCCGGCATGCCGGTGCGATGTCATGAATACGGGCCGGCCGAACACAGCCGCGGAAGGAACTACGGGGAATCCGGGCAGGGACAGGCGCCTACGCCTGCCCCGCCGTAGGGCGCCAGAGTATTTGCGACTGGCGCCACGGTTTTGCGACTCGGTGTGACTAAGTTACTGCGACTGCCCTACGCATTGTCGACAACACCCCGTGATGTCGCCGCCCGGATTCATCACTAATATGTCGCATGTTCGCGTAGAGCGCGCGGCTGACACCATGCTTTTCCGACTTTCGACCAAGTCGATGTAACCGACTTGGCTCGAAACGATCGCTGAAGAACAAGTCGGTGCTTGAGTCATCTTGCACCGTAGAAATGCCGGTACTGCCACGCGGCCCGCCTGATTAACTCGTCGTCCGGCCATGGGCCGGTTCCAAATCTGCCGACCGATAGAGCCGTTAGATCGATCGGAGGGGCACCGTCAACGATCCACGCGGCGAGCATCTCCCCCAGTGCCGGGGCGATGGAGAGTCCAGCAACATTGCAGCCGCTCGCGAAGTAAAACCCCTGAATGGCGGGCGCGGGGCCGACGATGTGCTGGCCATCTGCCGTCATCGTTGGCAGCCCGCCACGATGCTCCCGTATCTCTGCCTTCAAAAGGATCGGAAGCTGGGCCTCGACGTCCCGAGCGTAGTGCCAGAGAATCTCGGCGTCGAGCGACAGATCCTTGATGTCGAAGTTGGCGTCGAAGCCATTCATGTCGAAGAATCTCGGATTTTCCTCGTAGACTCCCCAGAGAAATCCTCCATCACAAGGTCTCATATACACCGCAGCATCCATAATTCGGACCATCGGCAATTCGGCTCGGGCATCGGGCACGGGTTCGGTGACGAACAATTGCTGCGCTGTCGTAACAAGAGGCACTCGAATTCCGCTGGCTTCAGCCACTTGTCGCGTCCAGGCGCCGGCTGCATCGACAACGACCGGGGCTTGTATGCGACCGTATGCGGTGTCGACCCCGGCCACTGCGCCGTCCTCAATCAGGACGCGCGTCACCGCCGTGTTGGGCAGTAACACGGCTCCGTTTGCCTGCGCTGCACGAGCGAAGCCGACGGCCAGTTGCGCGGGATTGAAATACATGTCATCGCCGATGCGCATCGCCGCAGCCACTCCCGTTGTTTGAAGAAACGGATTGAGCCGGTGAGCCTCGTCGATGGAGAGTGCCTCCACGTCCAGGCCGTGGCGCTGGCCGCGCAGGATGTCTTCCTGAATGACCTCGGCATCCACCGGTCGCCGTGCTACCTTGACGCTGCCCGAGTGCACCCAATCCAGGGGCTGGCCGGTATCCTCAGAGAATTGTCGGATCCTGTCAGCCGCCAGCTTGATCAGGTCGATCATTAAGTCACTCTTGCGCATGCAACTCACCATGCCAGCAGCTCGCGGAGAGGTCTGTGAGCCGATTTCGAGGCGCTCGACCAACGCGACCCGGAGAGCGCCTCTCTTTGCTACGTGGAAGGCCGTCGCCGCTCCTAGCCCGCCTGAGCCAATGACGATCACATCTGCCGATTCGATCATTGATGCATCTCCTGTCTATCACGCGGGCCGAACTACCAAGCGGAAGGGGCCTTGACACATGATAGACCTCGGAACTGAGGCGAAGGCGGCCGTGAACTGACGGACGGCTGTTGGAAGGCGACAGCTGGCATCGGCCGCGAAGGTGGAAACGACCACAACGTGTCAGCACGCGATCGCGATCTCATCGGAAATCGACGAAGCGTTCCAACTATTGCGTGTCGAGCCCGTGGGGCTTGCCGGAATGAATGGCCGATGTGCACTCGAAAGCCGCCGTTTTGCGTGTGAGGGATCGAATGACGGCAGAGGGTCGACTGCTGTCGACTCATACTGGGGAAGCGGCAATTCATGCACAATGTCGAATCGTCGCCCTTTTGGCGGGAGTCGGCGTTCAAACAGCGCGAGGTTCCGCAGACCATTGACCGTTCGTTCACACTTTCGCACGAACGGACTGCCCCACCTGAGCTGCGACCCAGCGATAGTGCTACCACTTTTGCTGCACGCTCCTCACGTGTTTGCGAACCGCGTACAAGCCCTTCAACTCATGCGAACGTTCTTGTTATGCCAGAAGATTTCGAAGTTCACGGCCCGCACGATCATGCAGTAGAGCACCCTGCGGCGCATGAAGAAAACCACGGAGCGGCGCGCATCGCCGTGATGACTGCCGTCCTCGCCTGCGTCGGCGCGATTTCCGCTTACCAGAGCGGTGCGGACGAGAATTTCGCGTTGCTGCACAAGAACGAGGCCGCGATCCAGAAAACCGAGGCGGCTAACCTCTGGGCCTATTACCAAGCAAAGGGCGAGAAGCAGAATCTAGCCGAGCTCGGAGCGGCGTTGAGCCAGGAAGCGTCGCCGCAAAGAAAGCGTTTCGAAGCAGACGCGGCGCGGTATCGCGAAGAGAAGGAGCCGATCCGCAAGCGCGCCGAAGCGCTCGAGCAAGAGGTCGTGAAGAGCAATGCTGCAAGCGAGGAGCGGCTACACCGACATCATCGTTGGGCGCAGGCCACTACCATCATCCAGATCTCGATCGCACTTGCTGCGATCACGATCCTCACGCGGCGGAAATGGATGCAACACCTGTCGATGGGTGCTGCCGCGATCGGCATCGTACTGACAGGGCTGGCGCTCTTCGGTGTGTAGCGGCCCGACGAGCGCTTGTCGGCCAGGAAGAGACACGCGTCGAATCTATTTAGCAGACGTTCAGATGGCAGGTCCACCCAACAAGTAGTCATTCCATCGACGAAAGTCCGAGTCACCTTTGCGCGGCTTAGAAGAGGTCGCCCGCTTATGGAGGTAGGGCTGACTGTCCGTGGTCAGGTTCGGCTTTCCGTGCCGTGCGTCGACGTCTCACCTGATGTACGCTCGGCTTCTGATTGAACGATAAAGCTGCACCTTTCGAACAGCTCATCAAACGTCAGTATGTCAATGGAAGAAATGCTATTCCGGTAAAGCTCGAAGGACCGGAGTTGATCTCTATTCACGCCGTGCTCCGTGACGAATTCATTGAGAGAACCAACAACGACGAAGGCTCGCGGCTTGAAGTTGAACACCTCTTCGCCCGTGGGGACACCGAGTGTGTCGGTCGGTTGGATGTACTCGCTCAGACTCCTCATCGCGGAGGCGACAGTGGCTTGTACTTGCGCGACCGCGCCAGACAGCTCTTTCGACGGAGCCCAGCACCCTGAGCGGTACTGAGTGGAATCGAGTAGCTTTGTCGCGTGCGTCTTGATCTCTACGAAGCAAAGCGAACTGACGACACCTTTTGTTTTCATCAGGCCGTCGGCCCGCTTTCCGCGGTTGATCAAGTCGTGCCCTTCGACGACTTGCTCCAGTTTCTTATTGTCGAACCCGGTGACGAAGAAGTAGCTAAGGCCATAGCCGAATATCCACCGATTCCGTTCAAAAAAGGCTTGCCATAGTGCTTCATCCCCCTTTACGCCTTTAGCCACCTTCACTTGATCGAAGTAGGTCGGCTCTTTCAGCAACCTTGCAAACGTAGCAACTTGCCTCTTGCGATAGCCGAGAGCAACCACATCTTCTCTCGTGATCGCCTGACGGACGACTTCTGAGAAGATGTCTTGGTTGTCGTGAACTAAGCTCGCAGCTTGTTCCTTCGATAAGACAAGTCGCCTCAGTTCAGTATCAGTGATATTTATTTTATCCTGCGACGCAAACTCGACGGACGCAATGTTCTCAAAGAAAGCAAGAAGTTTAGGAATCTCTTCGCCAACAAATGAGAAATGAGTTTTATGTGGCGTACCTGTCTGGCCATTGAAGGCCTGAATTGTCAGGACTCGCAAGTCTCTTGTAGACTCAATAAACTTGGCGACAATCTCAGTGCGACCTTTCTCGGTGCGTCGCAGCACGATTTCCTTTTTCACTGTTGCATAGTGAAGCCCGTCCGAGTCAATTACCTTTGAGGCTATCCGCACTGCCTCATGTGCATCGATATAGATCCGCGGACTAATGTAGGTTTTTCCCGGCAACTTGTTATGATGAATCTGCTGTTCGTCGTCCATCATGCCCCCAAGGCCTCGTTGTAGCAAATCGAACCTGCACCACAAACTACGGAAATGCGGCCAAAGACGTCTACAGCTGCGGGCCGGTTGCCGACATATTGTACTTACAGTTGAACTCTTCCAGCAAAACGCGAGCGGGCAACTTCAGCGGCCGGTATGCAATCGAAAGCTGTCGCGTTCGGTCGGTGCTCCGAGCGACCGCGAAGGGTCGGCCTGCGACCGCCCGACGCGGCGCACACTCAATCTCCATTCACTTGAAAGGAGATTGTTATGGAATCCGAGAGTGTTGTGGTTGTCCCCCCGCGTCCCGTGGAACAAGGGCAAGATTACCGGGCAGAAGCCGCCGTTAAAGCTTCGGGAAATCTGGGCGATTCGGACGAGACTTCCGATGGCGTCAAACGTTCGTGAGCTCGCGATGTTCAATCTCGCGATTGATAGCAAGCTGCGGGCGTGCGACCTTACGCGGTTACGGGTCTAGGATGTCCGTCACGGAAGCCAAGTTGCGTCGAGAGCGACAGTCATGCAGCAGACGACCCAGCGGCCAGTGCAATTCGAGATCACGGAACAGACTCGTGAGAGCGTCGAAGCGTGGGTCGAAACCCGGGGACTGAAGGCGGCGGATTTTCTGTTCCCAAGCCGGATTCATACGTCACCGCACCTGTCGACGCGGCAATATGCCCGGGTGGTACACCGCTGGGTCGCATCGATTGGCCTCGACGATACCGCATACGGTACCCACACGATGCGCCACACGAAAGCTTCGCTAATCTACCGGCGCATGAAGAACCTTAGGGCGGTGCAGTTGCTGCTCGGTCACACAAAGCTGGAAAGCACAGTTCGCTACCTGGGAATCGAGGTCGACGATGCCCTCGAGATGGCTGAGCAGACCAAGGTTTGATGGCATGCCGGCCGGCGAGCGGTCGCTTGCCGGCCATGAAGCGACCTTCGCTGCCAATGGTGCTGAGACACTCCAGTGTCGGTTGCGCCCACGAAAACCGCCCTTAGACCGCATGAAACCGGCTGGGCTAACTCGAAACCGATTTTTTTGCCAACTCCTCCTTTCTTAATTTAATATTACTATGCAGCGCGGCTAAATTTTCACTCGCCTCGCGGATCTTTTTCTCTCGATTTTTTATTTCAATTATTTGATCAAGCATTAATTCTATTCCAGTCTTGATTACAGGGAACGCAATCAGGCACTCATCATCCGAAAGCTCATGCACCCCTACACTCATAATTCCGTATGCAGTCCGATTCTCCACAAGAAACTCCGGCAGATACCCTTTTAGCATTAAGATCTTTTTGTCCATATGGCATCGATCGAAGTTCTCGTGATCCCAGCCTTCGTCGCTCGCCGCTTTATTTTTTGCCTCGGCGATTAGACTTTCAAAAATTCTTCGAAAATAGACGAATGCGCCGACACCTACGCCATGCGCAGCAAGCCCAATTCCACGAGAAAGCTCATGGAATCGGTTGTCCCCTAGGATTGTGCGGTATTGCCGAATATGGGGCGCGGCAATATCGGCTATAGAAGGAAACTGGCCAATCTTCTCCAACGTCCCGTCATAGACCCGAAATACGAACACTGCCGTATGCTCTCGATTGCGCGGACAAAAAAATTCGAGCTTAAAGAGACGATTATCACGTATAGACTTAGGCTGAACCTCTCGGGTCACGCTAAGTGCAGGGTATTTATTTCCAGTGAAAACTGTATGTCGCTTACAATCAGGACAGTACATGTCCAAAGCGCCTCGGTAGTCTTCGAGTTGGATGAGCCATTCGCTTTGATCGGCGTGCAGCTTCAGCTTCTTATAAAGCGGAGTTTGAAGGCATAGCTCCTCAGGATCTGAAGGAGGAACTGACGTGACCTCGGTTCGTGCGTTACTCAAGATGACCCCTAGTAGAGTAATGGTTTAGGAGCTAGTGAGACATATCGGATGCCACATATTTTGCCCTGATCGCAGCTTGCCCACAAAGGACTGGCGACTTGTCGGTCAATATTTCGATTGTAATCTATGGGCTACTCCGGAAGTGGCTCTTCACAGACCGAGCAATGGCGGCTCCTACCAAAGGGGCGAGCGTGCACACCGGTTGATGGTGAACGTAACATGCGCCGGCCAGCGAGTTCGCCCGAATGGCCGTTTTGCCGCCGACACTTCCTCCGACGCCTAGGAAAATCGAACGACGGCATCGGGTCGGCTGCAGTCAACCGCGTACTACGAAATGCCACTACGTTGGCGCTGCAGTAAGCCAATCGCACAAACTCCGACACACCACCCCAGCATCGGTGGCGCGATTGGCCGTAAGAGGTCAGTTCAAAAACCCCGTGAGGGGGCTGTTTACTTCCTCGGCGAGCTGTTAACCTTGGGCACCAGAACAACGGAAGCCCAAGGATGGAAGCGCCGATCATTGACGACGAACTGTGGATAC
>NZ_VWWH01000130.1:0-14519 GCF_011753045.1 Burkholderia sp. Ap-955 | reverse complement strand
CGCTCACGAACCAGTCGATATCGGCGAAGCTGGCGTGGAAACCACGCGCGATGCTCGGCAGCGACACGGCGACGACGTTCGTGTCGAGCACGATCAGCGAACAGGTCGCGGACGCGACGGCGAGCGTCGCGGCGGCGGGCAGGCGGGCGCCCGTGCGCGGGGCGGCGGCCGCGCCTGCGCGCGACGCCGGTGAAGGCTGGGACATCGGTTACTCCGGAACAGGATCGACGAGCCGTATGCTAGGCTTGGCCCGTATTGCCTGTCATTGACACGCCGATGCTGTTTTATTGACGAAAATTGCAATCATGGACCGGCTCGAATTCCGTCACGTGCGCGCGTTCCTGAGCGTCGCGCAGCACCTGCACTTCGCCCGTGCGGCCGAAGCGCTCGACATGGCGCCGCCCGCGCTCACACGGCAGATCCAGGAGGCCGAACGCGTGCTCGGCGTGCGCCTCTTTCACCGGTCGCGCCGCGCCGTCACGCTGAGCGCGGCCGGCGAGGCCTATCTCGCCGAGGCCAGCGCCGCGGTCGAGCACCTGCAGCGCGGCCGCGAACTCGCTGCCTTGGCCGAGCGCGGCGAACTCGGCCGGATCGAGATCGGCTACGTGTCGTCGGCCGTCTATTCGGGCACGCTGCAGCGCACCGTCGGCGCGTTTCGTGACGCGCACCCGCGCATCGAACTGAACCTGCGCGAAGTGCCGATGGACGACGTCGCGAACCAGCTCGACACGGGCCGGCTCGACCTCGCATACGTGCGCCCGCCGCTGCCGCTGCCCGGCGGCCTGCGGGTCGTCACGCTGCAGCGCGACGTGTTCGTCGCCGCCGTGCCGGCCGGGTCGCGCTACGCGTCGATGTCGGCCATTCGCGCGGCCGACCTCGCCGACGCGCGCTTCGCGGTACCCGAACAGGAGCGCGGCACGCTCGAAGTCGCGCGCCGCGGCCGCTTCGCACCGCTGATCGCCGCCCGCCCGGGCGGCCTGCTCGCGGTGCTCGCGTGCGTGTCCGTGAACGGCTGGGTTGCGGTGATTCCCGATGCGCTCGCCGGCTGCGTGACGCTGCCGGGCGTCGTGTACCGGCCGATCGCCGGCAAGCCGATCACGTCGGAACTGGCGCTCGCGCACCGGCGCTTCGAAAAGGCGCCGGCGGTACGCGCGTTCCTGCGGACGGTTCCGTCGGCCGCGTAAGCCCCGCCTGAAGCCCGCGTGCGGCGATGGCGGCCATCCCGGCCGTCGCCGCGCGAATATGCATTGCACGATTCGATGTTTGTCGGCCGGAAACCGATTCCGTAACCTGCCCGGCAGCCGCGCCGCCTGAGCGCGGATTACCCGAGGACACCCCGCCGATGAATCCCTCCTCCGCCCCGGCGCGCCGTCGCGTGCTGCAGCGTCTTGCCGCGCTCGCCGCCGCGCCGCTCGCCGGCGGCCTCGCACGGCCCGCCCATGCGGCCGGCGCCGATCTGTCGGGCGTGACGCTCGTGCTCGGCGACCAGGCCGGCGGCCTGCGCGCGCTCGCGGAAGCCGCGCACGTGCTCGACGGCACGCCTTACCGGTTCCGCTGGGCCAACTTCCAGGGTGCCGCGCCGCTGTTCGAGGCGCAGCGCGCGGGCGCGATCGATCTCGCGCCGGCCGGCGACCTGCCCGTGCTGACGGCCGCGCTCGGCGACCCGTCGTTGCGGATCGTCGCGACGCGCGTCGGCTCGCCGGCGTCGCTCGGCATCGTCGTGCAGCCCGATTCGCCGGTTCGCACCGTCGCCGACCTGAAAGGGCAAACCGTCGTCGTGTCGTCCGCGCGCGGCAGCATCTCGCAGTACCAGTTGTACGGCGCGCTGCGCGAACACGGCCTCGCGCCGCGTGACGTCGACGTGCGCTTCGTGCTGCCCGTCGATGCGTTCGCCGCGTTCGAGGCGAAGCGGATCGGCATCTGGGCGACGTTCGATCCGTACTACGGGCATGCGGTACGGCGCGGCGCGCGCATCGTCCGCGACGGCAGCGGCATCAATTCCGGGTTGGCATTCCTGACGTCGCCGGTTGACACCCTCGACGATCGCGCGAAGCGCGCGGCGCTCGCGGATGTGCTTGCGCGGCTCGCCCGTGCGGGCCAATGGGCGCTCGCGCATCCGGCCGACTATGCGAGCGTCTATGCGTCGCTCACGCGCCTGCCGCCCGACGCGGCCGCCGACATCGCGCGCCGGGCCGCGCTCGCGCAGCGCAGCCTCAGCGCCGCGGACATCGACGTGCTGCAGCGTGTCGCCGACCGCGCGGCGGCCGACGCGATCCTGCCGCGGCGCGTCGATGTCGCATCGATCGCGATCCGAAGCGTATCGGCGTGAACGATGACGCGCGTGACCGCGATCAACGTGGGCGCGCCATATCGAGGTCCGGCACGTCGTCACCGAACGTCGACGCGACGAGCGTGCGCATCGCGGCGACCAGCAGCGTCGGGCCGGACTGGTTGAACGTGCAGCGCTCGCCCGCGGCCGGCACGGCCCGGTGCAGCACCGCCCGCCACGGGCCGCGCCCGCCGTCGCGCTCGAATCCGGCGAAGGGCAAGCGCTCGACGATCGGGCCGCCGTCCGTCCACAACGTCGACGGTGCGAACGGCACCGGCACATCGCCCGCCGTGCGAATCGACGTACAACCGGATGCATCGGCGCGCGGGGCGTCGTGGCCTTCCGCGACCGCGACCCAGTAATCCAGCGGCGCACCTGTCAGATCCTGGACTTGCATGCCCGTCTCCATCACCGTCGTCGTTGAATCGACATGCTAACCGTTGCACCTGCGTCCGTTGCGGTCTCCGATGGCGCCGCCGCGTGCTGCCCAATCGCTGAAATCCCTGCCATCGGCTCACAGGAAGGCTGGCTGCGTGGCGAGCAAAGTTTCGTGGCCGTCCTGTGGGCGCTGCCGTTGTACGAGTTTCTGAATCCGTGGCTGCGTCTGCTGCAGATCGGGCCGCTCGTGATGACGATCGCGTTGCCCGTGCTGCTGCGGCGCGCCCGGCTTGCACGCCGCGGCACGCGCGCCGCGGTCGTTCGCGCCCCCTGAGCCGATCGCCGCGCGTCCCGCCGGCACCCTGCCCGTGCCGGCGGTCACGCCCGGCAATCGCGCACCGGGTCGCGCTCGCGCGGCACAACACCACCGCCTTCAACGTCCAGCCAGTCAACCTGGCGTCCGCGCGCTCATTGCCGCGCCGGCATCAATTCGTGCTACGAATCCCCGATTCCTGCCTACAATGTTCAGAACGCCAGTCGTCCGGCCTGCCGCGGACGATAACCGGATCCATACGGCGCAACGCAGGCCGGATCTCTCGGGGGACGTATGTCCGCGCATGCCAGAAAGCCACTGGTCTCGCTCGTCGTACCCTTCCACGACGAGGAAGAAGCCATCGACGCGTTCTTTGCCACGACGCTGCCGATCCTCGAATCGGTCGAGTCGGTTCGTTTCGAGATCGTCTGCATCAACGACGGCAGCCGTGACGACACGCTCGGCAGGCTGATCGACGTCGCCGCCGGCGACCCGCGCGTGCGCATCGTCGATCTCACCCGGCGCTTCGGCAAGGAAGCCGCCCTCACCGCCGGCATCGACGAAGCCGCCGGCACCGCCGTGATCCTGATCGACGCCGACCTGCAGGACCCGCCCGCGCTGATCCCCGCGATGGTCGAACGCTGGCTCGCCGGCGCCGAGGTCGTCGCCGCCAAGCGCACCGACCGCATGTGCGACCCGCTGATGCAGCGCGTGGCCGCCGCGCTCTACTACCGCGTGCACAACCATCTCTCCGAAGTCGAGATGCCCGAAAACGTCGGCGATTTCCGGCTGATGGATCGCCAGGTCGTCGACGCGCTGCGCGCGCTGCCCGAGCGGCGGCGCTTCATGAAAGGCCTGTTCGCGTGGGTCGGCTATCGCATCGAGCTCATCGAATACACGCGCGCGCAGCGCAGCGGCGGCCGTTCCAAATTCTCCGGATGGCGCCGCTGGAACTTCGCGCTCGAAGGCATCACCAGCTTCAGTACCGTGCCGCTGCGCGTGTGGACCTACATCGGCCTCGCGTTCGCCGCGCTGTCGTTCATCTACGGCGCCTTCATCGTCACGCGCACACTGCTGTTCGGCAATCCCGTGCACGGCTACGCGTCGCTCATCTCCGTGATGCTGTTCGTCGGCGGTATCCAGCTGATCGGCATCGGCGTGATCGGCGAATACCTCGGCCGCATCTATCACGAGTCGAAGCAGCGGCCGGTCTATCTCGTGCGGCGGCGCTATCACGCGCAGCGGGACGCCGCCGCGCATCCGGCGTCGAAGCTGCTGCAGTTTCCGCTCAAGCGCACGCATGCGGCCCGCCGCCGGACGGCGCAGCCCGCAGCCGCCGGCCACGGCGCCGCGCGGAAAGCGTCCGTCAAGTAACCGCGCGCACGACGCATGGATCTCCCCCGACAAGCGATACGATCGGCGGCCCCTGCCGTCCGAGCATGGCTGACACCCCGGCGCGTCGTTGCGTACAGCGCGGTCGCGCTCGCATGCTATGCGCTGTTCGTCGCGATCTGGGTAGCCGTCGTCCGTCACGCGCCCGCCACCGCGCCGTCGCGCCCGGGCCCCGACTACGCGGTGTTCTGGTCGGCGTCGTACGTGATGCTGCATGGCTCACCCTGGCAAGCGTACGATCTGCCGAGCTTCTCGCGGCTGGCGGCCGACCTGTTCCCGCAGTTCCGCCGCGAAGACCTCGTCGCGTGGCTGTACCCGCCCACCAACCTGCTGCTCGTGACGCCGCTGGCGCTGCTGCCGTACGCAGTCGGCTACCCGCTGTTCGTCGCGTTCGGCGTCGTCGTGTTCGGATTCGCCGCCTCGCGCGTATCGGGGCTCGGCGCGATCCCCGGCTTGCGGCGCATCGGCGCGTTCGCGCTGCTCGCCGCCCCGTGCGTGTTCGTCACCGGGATGTTCGGGCAGAACGCGTTCCTCACCGCGTCGTGCGCGGCGCTGGCCGTCTGCTGGGCCGACCGTCGGCCGATGTGGGCCGGCCTCTGCATCGGCCTGCTGTCGGCGAAGCCGCAGATGGCGCTGCTGTTCCCGTTCGTGCTGGTCGCCACGCGCGCCTGGCGCACGATCGCGTGGGCCGCGCTCGCCACCGCCGCGTTCGCCGCGTTGAGCATCCTGATCTGCGGCGTCGAATCGCTACGCCTGTTCGTCGCCGGCACGGCGCTCGCGCGCACGCTCCTCCTCGAGCAAGGCATCGTGTTCTGGCTCGCGTCGCCGGCGCCGTTCGCCGCGTTCCGCCTCGCGGGCCTGCCGCCTGGCGCCGCGTATGCCGCGCAAGCGTGCATCGCGGCGCTGGCGATCGCCGCCGCCTGCATCGTGTGGATGCGGTCACGCGACGTCCGCTTGCGCGCGGCGGTGCTGGCGGTCGCGACGCTCGCGGCGAACCCGTACGTGTGGCACTACGAGCTCGCCTGGCTCGGCATCGCGATCGCGTGCCTGCTGGCGATCGGCTGGCAGGACGGCTGGCTGCGCGGCGAGCAGACCGCGATCGCGCTCATGTGGCTGCTGCCGGCCGTCGAATACCTGAACCCGTGGCTGCAAGGGCCGCAGATCGGCCCGGTCGTGACGCTGTTCGCGCTCCTCGTGCTGCTGCGCCGCGCCGGCCCGGGGGCTCAGAACGCGAGCCGCGGCGGCACGTAGATGCCGTAGTACGGCCCGACGCCGGTCGCGACGCCCGTCATCTTCACACCGGCGACGAAGTGGCCCTGGATGTACTTGTACGTACCGCCCAGTGACACGTCGATATGGAACGGCGCGAACGCGACGATCGGCACGCTGGTGCTGGTCGCGGTCTGCGTGACGACCGGCAGCACCACGGTCGCGCCGACCGGCACCGACGTGTAGAGCGTCGCCTTCACGCCGGTCGCGAGGTTGATGGTGTCGCCGATGTTGAGCGGCGTCGGGTTGCCGGTCACCATCAGGCCGCCCATCGTCGTCGTGTCGGTCGCGGACGACTGGAACGACGTCCACTGTCCGCCCATGCACAGCAGGCCGTAGACCTGGCCGTTCGTGATCGAGAATTCGAACGGCTGCCCCGTCAGCGGATTGATCAGCGGCTGGTTGGTCGCCGCGTTCCAGTACTGGTTGTACACGCACTGGTCGATCGCGACCGGAAACAGGCCGCCTGCCCCGACTCCGCCCGGCGCCGCCAGCACCGCCACGGCGGTCGCGCTGTCGGATGCGCCGGGGATCCCCAGCAGCCCGCCGAGCAGCAGCGGAATCGAGCCGCCGTTCACACCGGGCGCGCGCGACACGGTGACCTGCACCGCCGGCACGTCGTACTGGCCCGGCGTGATGGTCGTCGGCTGCATGGAGGCGGGGTTGCGCGTCACGTTCCAGTATCCGGTGGTCACCGTGCCGGTCGACAGCGCCGCGCCGGCCGCCGAGTTCTGCGCGATCACGCCGTTCGCCGCCGGCGCCGCCTGCGACCAGTTCACCGCGCCGCCGCTCGGCGACATCATTGCATCGGCCCCCGCGAGCGCGGCCGCATCGGCCGCGTTCTGCAACTGGTTGTTCACCGTGACCACCCACGCGATGTCGATCGCCAGCGCGCCGAACGACAGCAGCGGAATCAGGAACAGCAGGAAGAACAGCGCGACCGAACCGCGCTGCCGTTCGGCGTCGACGGGCTGCGTGGCGGTCACGTCATTCATAGAGCATCACCGACGTCGCCGAGACCGTCACCGGGCCGGTCAGCGCGCTGAACGCGGACCCCAGCACGAGCCCCGAATACGTGTAGGTCACCGTCACCGTCAACGCGGTGCCCGACGTCGTGCCGTTCGCCTGCGTCACGGTCACCACCGGTGTCGTCGCGGTGCCGCCGGTGATCAGGCTGTTCTGCATCGCGTTCTGCGCGATGCCGGCGATCTGCGTCGTGGTCAGCATCGGCACGCGCAGCATGACGCCGGCGCGCGCCGCCTCGCGGCTCGCGTTCGTGATGACGGCCTTGTCGCACAGGATCAGGCTCGTGTCGATGATGCCGATCAGCACCATCAGCAGGAACGGCAGCATCAGCACGAACTCGAGGGACACGACGCCGCGCGCGTGGCGGGCGCCCGTCGCCCCGCGTGTCATTTTGCGGCTCCCGCATCCGGAGGGACGACGCCCGGCGCCAGCGCCGCGCCGGACAGCGGCGGCGGGCTGCCAGCCCCGCCGGCAACCCCGGCGCCCCCGCGCGACGCAAGCCGCGCGCGCACCGCCTGGTAGAAGCGCAGGTTGTCGGCCACCGCCGACGCGGGCAACTCCGCGGACAGCAGCTTCTTCGCCGAATCGGTGTTGCCGAGCACGCCGTACGCGAACGCGAGGTTCTGGCGCGCCTGCCACGGCGCGGACGGCAGCCCGGCGACGTCGAGCAGCACGTTCACGCCTTCGCGCGGCCGATTGCTCAGCACGAGCGACAGCCCGAGGTCGACGCGTAGCCCCTGCGCGTCAGGATGCGCACGCAGCGCCTCGCGATACACGACCTGCGCATCCGCATGACGCCCCTGCAGGTCGAGCACGGTGCCGAGCCCCTCCGCCGCGAGCGGATGGTTCGGCTGCGCGGCGAGCAGGTCGCGATAGCGCTGCGCGGCTTCGTCGAGGCGCCGCTGCCGCAACGCGACGCGCGCGAGCCCGAGCTGCGGGCCGAGCTCCGCCGGTGCCTGCCGCTGCGCTTCGTCGTACAGGATTCGCGCACGCTCCAGGTCGCCCGCGCGGTAGTTGACGTCGCCGAGCCCCAGGCGCGCCGCAAGCGAATCGGGATGCTTCGCGAGCACCTTCTCGTACAGCGTCGACGCGAGATCGACGTTGCCGCCGGCCAGTGCGCTGTCGGCGATGCGCAGTTCGGCCTGCGGATCGTCGCTCTTGTGCGACAGCACCGGCCGCGTCTGGATGCCCGACGCGCCGCAGCCGGCCAGCACCGGCAGCACGGCCGCGAGCGCGAACGCGCGTACGACGGATCGTGTCATCTGAACACCTCGAGCAGGCGAATCGCCGCCGGGCCCGCCGCGATCAGGCAGACCGTCGGCAGGATGAACAGCATCATCGGCAGCGTGATCTTCGGCGCAAGCTTCGCGGCCCGTTCCTCGAGCGCGACGATCTGCTCGGTGCGCTCGGTGCGCGACAGCGTGCGCAGCGCCTGCGTGATCGGCGTGCCGAACCGCTGCGACTGCGTCAGCGTCGTCGCGAGCGAGCGTGCCGACGTGAAATCGACTCGCATCGCGAAATGCGCGAGTGTCGCGGACACGTCGCCGCTCAGTGTCAGCTCGTCCGCGCACACGGTCAGCTCGTCGGCGAGCGGCGGGCAGATGCGCACCAGTTCGTGCGCGACGCGCCGGATGCCCGACGCGAGACTGTTGCCGGCCATCGTGCAGATCACCAGCAGGTCCAGCGCATCGGGAAAGCACGTGGCGATGATCCGCCGCCGCCGGCGGATCATCACGCCGAGCACGTATTCCGGCACGATCACGCCGATCACGAAGGCGGCGATCATCACCAGCGCGCGGATCACGAAGTATTCGCCGAAGCGCGGAATCAGCGGGCTGAACACGATCGCGCCGCACGCGAACAGCACGCCGCAGCTCAGCTTGATCCCGATCATCACCGACGCCGCGCGGCGCTCGCGAAAGCCCGCGCGCGTCAGCTGCAGGCCGAGCTTCACGCGCTGCATCGGGTCGAGCACCGGCAACCGTTCGCCGAGCTGCGCGAGCCGGCGGGTCAGGTCCAGGCGGACGCCGCCCGGCTGCAGCCATCCCGCCATCGATGCGGGCGGATGCTGCCCGGCAGCCTGCCGCACGCGCACGGCGATCCGCTGGCGCGTGCCGCCGCCGGGCGTGGCGAGCGCCACCGCGACACAGCCGAGCAACAACAGCAACTCGAGGCCGCGGGCGGCCAGTATCGACATCGTCATCGTGCGGTATCCAGTTTCGAGATCTTGCGGATCACCAGCAGGCCGACCGTCAGCAATCCGGCCGCGATCGTCAGCATCGTGTGTCCCGGGTGCGTCGTGAACAGCAGCATCACGTACTCGCGGTTCACGAGAAACAGCACGCCGATCATCACGAACGGCACCGCCGAAATGATGTTCGTCGTGACGCGCCCTTCGGCAGTCAGCGCGCGGGTCTTCAGGCGGATGTCGCGACGCGTGCGGATGATGCTCGACAGCTCGTCGAGCGTTTCGCCGAGGCTGCCGCCGGTCTCGCGCTGCAGCAGCAGGTAGACGGTGAAGAACGAGAAGTCCGCGATCATCAGCCGGTCCGCCGCGTGCGTCAGCACGTCCTTGAGATCCGCGCCGACGCGCAGGCTGTCGCCCATCGAGCGGAACGTCGCGCGCACCGGCTCGGCCGCGCCGTCGCCGACCATGCTGATCGCCTGCGTGACCGGAATGCCCGCGCGCACGGCCCGCACGATCATGTCGATCGCGTCCGGGAACGCTTCGAGAAAGCGAATCCGGAAGCGCTCCACCAACGCGCGGTAGCTCGCACGCATCGCGACCAGCGGCAACCCGACGTAGATCAGCGGACGCAGGAAGCCCGGCGGCCCGATCAGCTTCACCGCGACGATCGCGACGATCGCGCCGGCGATCGTGCTCGCGACGACGATCTTCACGCCGCCCTTGCCGCCGACCGCGCGCACGCGCGTCACGCGGCGCTGCAGCCACGCGCGCAGGCGGCCCTGGCGGCGCTCGAGGTTGAACAGCGCGACCCCGGGCGTGACGGATGCGAGCCCGTCGCGCCCGGCGAGCGACGGCGACAGCCGGCGCATCCGCGCGCGGATGCGCTGGGCCGGCATGCGGCTCGCGCGATCGAACCACGACGACAGCACGAGCCCGACCGCGAGGATCATCACGAACGCGCCCACCGCGAACAGGTCGGCGGCCCTCATTGCCGGAACACCTCGGCGAGCGCATCCTCGACGCCGTAGTACGCGGCGCGCGCCGCGAATCCCGGCCGCAAGGGCGACGCCTCGAACACGCCCTTCACCGCGTCGCGCGTCGTGTCGCCTTCCTGGCGGAACGCGAACAGGTCCTGCGTGATCACCACCTCGCCTTCCATCCCGACGATCTCGGTGATCCGCGTGACGCGCCGCACGCCGTCGCGCATCCGCTCGATCTGCACGAACAGGTGCACGGCGCTCGCGATCTGGCGCCGGATCGACAGCAACTGCAGGTTCGCGTTCGCCATCATGACCATGCTCTCGAGCCGGCTGATCGCATCGCGCGGCGAATTCGCGTGGATCGTCGTCATCGAGCCGTCGTGCCCCGTGTTCATCGCCTGCAGCACGTCGAACGCCTCGGGGCCGCGAATCTCGCCGAGAATGATGCGGTCGGGCCGCATCCGCAGCGCGTTGCGCACGAGATCGCGCTGCGAGATCCCGCCGAGTCCTTCGGTATTCTCCGGCCGCGTCTCGAGGCTCACGACGTGCGGCTGCAGCAACTGCAGCTCGGCCGCATCCTCGATCGTCACGATCCGTTCGTGCTGCTCGATGTGCTGCGACAGCGCGTTGAGCAGCGTCGTCTTGCCCGAGCCGGTGCCGCCCGAGATCACGATGTTCAGCCGGCACGCGCACGCGACCTTGAGCACCTGCAGCATCGGATGCGAGATGTTGCCCTGCTGCGCCATCCGCGCGAGCGTGATGTCGCGCTTCGCGAACTTGCGGATCGAGATCGACGGGCCGCGCATCGCGATCGGCGGCAGCACGACGTTCACGCGGCTGCCGTCGGCGAGCCGCGCATCCACCATCGGGCTGCTCTCGTCGACCCGGCGCCCCACCGCCGCCGCGATCCGCTGCGCGACGCTCGCCACGTGCGCGTCGTCGCGGAACTTCAGCGACGTGAGCTCGAGCCGGCCCGCGCGCTCGACGTAGACCTGGTCGGGCCCGTTGACGAGGATGTCGGTGACCGAATCGTCGGCGAGCAGCGGCTCGATCGGCCCGACGCCGAACATGTCGTTCAGGATCGCATCGACGATCAGCACCTGCTCGCCGGCCGTGATCTTCAGGCGCTCGCGCTCGACCGTGTGCGCGGCCACCTGCTCGATGCCCGCGCGCACTTCGTCGCGCGTCTTCATCAGCGCCGCCGACATGTTCATCGACGCGAACACCGCGCTGCGGATCGCGTCGAACTTGCTCGACCGGATCAGCGCCTCGTGGGTGTCGGCCGCCACGGATGCGCGCGCCGGGGTCGGTGCAGGCGTGTCCGCCGCGATCGGGGCCGGGGCCGATGGTGCGGCCTCGCGCGCCACGGCGGGCGTCGCGGCCTGTGGCTCGGCCGGCGCGGGATCCGCCGGCGGCCGGTTGCGGGTGCCGAACGTCACGTTCCCTTCCTCCACTTGACGAGCCGCGCATACCACGGCTCGGCGACGACCATCGGCTCGCCGGTGATGCCGTTCGCGAGCTGCCGGATCTGGTCCAGGAAGCCGTTGCGCTTCGCGCCTTCGATCGGCTCGCCGAGGTTCTCCGCGACGGCGAGCGTCTGCGGCTCGTGCGGCAGCTCGTGCAGCTTCGCGCCGCCGAATGCCTCCTCGAAATCGACCGGCTCGACGCGGCCCGCGACCGGTGCGAGCGGATTGTTCAGCACCATCGACAGCAGCCGCTCGCCGGGCAGTTCCCGCACGAAGCGCACGAGCCGCGCGGCTTCGTACGCGGCGAGCACCGAACGGTCGACCACGACATGGACGAGATCGGACGCCACGAGCGCGTCCTCGAGCAGCTTGCCGGCGCCGCGGCCGACGTCGAACAGCACGTAGTGGAAGCGGTCCTTCAGCATGTCGACCAGGCGCGCGACGGCCTGGTCGCCCAACGGGACGTCGGCGCCGTAGGCCAGCTCGGCGGAGAGGACGTGCAACCGGTCGCCCTTCGTCACGAACATGCGCTCGAACAATGCGTCGTCGGGACGCTGCCCCATGTTCAGCAATTCGATCAGCCCGTTGTTGCTGGACAGCCCGAGCATCGAATTCGCGCCGCCGCCATGCAGGTTCAGGTCGACGTAGGCGACCCGGCGGCGCTTCTCGCTCGCCAGGAAGCGCGCGAGGCTCACCGTGATCGTGGTCGCGCCGACGCCGCCGCGCGCGCCGACGAAGCTCACGACCTTGCCGGTGCGCACCTGCACGACCGATTCCGTCGCGGTCAGCGCACGCCGCATCAACTCGACGGTCAGCGGCTTGACGATGTAGTCCTGCACGCCGATGCCGAGCAGGTTGCGAAACAGCCCGACGTCGTTTTGCGTGCCGATCGCGATGACGCGCACCGACGGGTCGCACACGTCGGCGAGCCGCATCATGTCCGATACCGGCAGCACCGAATCCGACACGTCGATGACGAGCTGGCGCGGCGAACGCTCGTACTGCTGCAGCAACCGGATCGCATCGTCGCAGGTGCCAGGCTGCAGGTGGGTGCGCGTGATCGCCAGCTCCTGCGTGACGCGGCGTATCACGTCCTCGCTGCCCGAATCGGCGACGACCGCGACGAGATCGGCCGCGCCCGCGGACGCGGCGCGCCGGGTTTGCTGACGGTCGAGGAGGTTCATGGGCGGCATCGTGATGGCATCCGGGTCCGGTCAATGGCTGGGCGAGCCGGTCGTCAGCGTCTTGCCTGGCGTCGGCTGCTTCACGCGATCCTCGACGTAGCGGCGCACCGCGTCGGCTGCCGTCTGCGCATCCGCGCCGCCGTACGGCACGGGCGCGACGAGATCCTCGGGCCGCGCGAGCATCGCCGCGAGGTTCGAGTAGGTCGCGCAGCCGAACGGCACGCCGGGCCGCGCGAACCCCGCGTCGACGAGATGCGACGGCTGCATCAGCTTCGCGCAATCGGGCGCCACCGCGTGCGCGCCGTCGAAGCCGATCGCCCGCGCATCGGGCAGGTTGACCGGCGGCGGCGCCGACAGGCAGCCCGCGAGCATCAGCGGCAGCAGTGCGGCAACGGTCGATCGGTTTCGCATGTGCGCTCCTCCGGTTCAGTACACGAAGCCCGCGGCGCCGACGAGGCGCGGCGTGTCGCCCGACAGCAGGTCGAGCCCGAGGTTGCGCTGCACCGCGAACTCCAAGTCGCTGCTCGGCCGCGCGACGGTGTCGATCGCCTGCTCGAGCTGGCCGGGCCCGGTCGGCTGCACGATGTACGGCGTGACGATCACGACCACCTCGGTCTTGTTGTCCTGGAAGTTCTTCGACGAAAACAACCGGCCGATGATCGGCAGCCGGCCGAGCCCCGGAATCTGCGACACGGTGTCGGCCGTCTGGCTCTGCAGCAGCCCGCCGATCGCGAAGCTCTGCCCGCTCGACAGCTCGACCGTCGTCTCGACGCGCCGCACCGTGAGCGCCGGCACCTTGATGCTGCCCGTCGTCACGCTGTTGCTCGCATCGACCTCGCTGACTTCCGGCCGCACCTTGAGGCTGATGCGGTTGTCGGTGAGCACGGTCGGCGTGAAATCGAGCGACACGCCGAACGGCTTGTACTCGACCGTGATCACCCCCGTGTTGCCGGTCTGCGCAACCGGGATCGGAATCTCGCCGCCCGCGAGGAAGCTCGCCGTCTCGCCGGACATCGCGGTGAGGTTCGGTTCGGCGAGCATCGTGATCAGGCCTTCCTGGTCGAGTGCGTCGAGCACGACGTCGATCGACCAGCGCCCCGCGCGGAATCCGCCGAGCACCGAGAAGGCGCCCGTCGGCGACAGGTTGAACAGGCCGTTCGTCGGGTCGAACAGCGTGCGTCCGTTGAACAGCCCGCCGACGAAGTTGCCGGCGGCGCCCAGCGAGCTCCAGTTGATGCCGAGCTGCTGCGTGACGTTGCGGCTCACCTCGGTCACCCGCACGCGCAGGTTCACCTGGATCGGGCGCGACAGCGTGAGCCGGTTCACGATCTTTTCCTTGTCGTGCAGGTACGGCGTGAGCGACTGCATCACGGCGTCCGCGTCGGCCGCGCTCGGCACCTTGCCCGACACCATCAGCGAGCCCGGCGCGCCGGACACCGACAGCTTCAGCTGCGGAAAGCGGCTGTCGAGCACGCCCTGCAGCGACGCCGTGTCGACCTGCACGATCACCGTCTTGCGCAGGATCGGGCGATGGTTCGCGCCGAGCGCGATCAGCGTGGTCGTGCCCGCCTTCTTGCCGAACACGAACACGGTGCGCGGGGACGGCACCTGGATGTCCGCGATGGACGGATCGGCGACGAACATCGCGGCCGCGGGTTCGGGCAGCGACAGCAGTTCCCCCTTGCCGGTCGCGATCGACAGCGCCGCGCCCGCGTCCGGCGCGCGTGCGACCTGCGCCAGCACGCCCCCGGACGCGACGATGCAGGCCAGGCACCCGAAAGCGATCCAACGAACCATGCGCACCATGCGTGTTCCCGTCAAATGCCGGCCGCCGGGCGGCCGGCCCGAATCGTCAATCCGTCACTGCGCCGCCACGGCCGGCGGCTGCGCAGTGGCCTCCGCCGCGACATTGGCGCCGCCCGTCGTCGTGGGCGTCGCGGGCATCGCCGGCCAGGCCGGCAGCCCGGCCGGCAACGGCGGCAGGCCCGGCGTGC
>NZ_VWWH01000129.1:0-14648 GCF_011753045.1 Burkholderia sp. Ap-955 | reverse complement strand
CGCGCACGGCCAGGGCGGCGGCGGCGCTGGTTACGGCGGCGATGGCGTGGTCGGGCGCACGCAGCAGCGCGTCCGGTGAGCCGAACGCGTCGAGCAGTGCCTGCAGCGCGGCGGGGGCGAGGCCGGGCGCATGCGCGAGCTGCAGCCACGCGCGCACCGCGGAGGTGGTCAGCGCTTGCGGCGACATGAGGCGCCCCTCGAATGCGGTGGCCAGCGGACCGCGTGGCGCCATGATAAAATTTTCATCATCCGAAATACTCGACAGGGCCGCGCGCGCAGGCGCCCGGCCAATTGCAGGAGGCGTGATCCGCGGCATTGATTCGCCGCGCGTCCGCCTCATCTTCATTGCATCCCGGCGGCAGCGCCAGCCGGCCGGATGGCCGATGCGGCACGCCGCTCCACCGAATACCGAACGCCATGGCTTTACTCAATATTCTTCATTACCCCGACAAGCGGCTGCACAAGGTCGCGAAGCCCGTCGACAAGGTCGACGACCGGATCCGCAAGCTCGTCGCCGACATGGCCGAGACCATGTATGCGGCGCCGGGCATCGGCCTTGCCGCCACGCAGGTCGACGTGCACGAGCGCGTGATCGTGATCGACGTCTCCGAGGAGAAGAACGAGCTGCGCGCGTTCATCAACCCCGAGATCGTGTGGTCGAGCGATGCAAAGCAGATCTATGAAGAGGGCTGCCTGTCGGTGCCCGGCATCTACGACGAAGTCGAGCGTCCCGATCATGTGCGCGTGCGTGCGCTCAACGAGCAGGGCGAGACGTTCGAGCTCGACTGCGAGGGCTTGCTGGCCGTGTGCGTCCAGCACGAGATGGATCACCTGATGGGGCGCGTATTCGTCGAATATCTGTCGCCGCTCAAGCAGACGCGCATCAAGACGAAGATGAAGAAACTCGAACGCGCGATGTAACGCGCGTTCGCCCAGCCCGACCCCGAACGCTGTCATGACCCATACGTTGCGCGTAGTTTTTGCCGGCACGCCGGAATTCGCCGCGGCTGCCCTCGCCGCGATCCACGAGGCCGGTTTTCCGGTGCCGCTCGTGCTCACCCAGCCCGATCGCCCTGCCGGGCGCGGGATGAAACTGCAGGCGAGCGCGGTAAAGCGCTACGCCGTCGAGCACGGGATGCCCGTCGCGCAACCGCCGTCGCTGCGCCGCGCGGGCAAGTACCCGGCCGAGGCGGCCGACGCGATCGAGCTGCTGCGCTCGACGCCACATGACGTGATGGTGGTCGCCGCATACGGCCTGCTGCTGCCGCAGGAAGTGCTCGACATTCCGCGCGACGGCTGCATCAACATTCACGCGTCGCTGCTGCCGCGCTGGCGCGGCGCCGCGCCGATCCACCGCGCGATCGAGGCCGGCGACGCCGAGACGGGCGTCACGCTGATGCAGATGGACATCGGCCTCGACACCGGCGCGATGATCGAGGAAGCGCGCATCGCGATCGCGCCCGACGAGACGACCGCGACGCTGCACGACCGGCTCGCCGCCGAAGGCGCGCGACTGATCGTCGACGCGCTCGTGAAGCTCGAGCGCGACGGTGTGCTGCCGGCGACACCGCAACCGGCCGACGGCGTGACCTATGCCGAAAAGATCGGCAAGCACGAAGCGGCGCTCGACTGGCGCAAGCCGGCCGACGTGCTTGCGCGCCAGGTGCGCGCGTTCGATCCGTTCCCGGGCGGCGTCGCGACGCTCGACGGCGCGGCGATCAAGCTGTGGGCGGCCGAGCCGGTGGCGGCGCGCGGCGACGCGGCGCCCGGCACGATCGTCGAAGCCGCGCCGGAAGGCGTGGTCGTCGCATGCGGCAGCGGTGCGCTGCGCATCACGCAATTGCAGAAACCGGGCGGCAAGCGGCTGCCCGCGCGCGAATTCCTGGCCGGCTCGCCGCTCGCCGCAGGCCAGCGTTTCGCGCTGACCGACGTTGCCTGACGCGGCCTGACCGCCATTCGACACGGCCTGCCGGGCATGCGCAATCGGCCGGATGGCCGAGTCGCGCGGCGCGGCAGGGGCGCGTAGAATTTCCCTGCGCTCTCCGGTTTCGAGGTTTTCATGTTCGGCATCACCCATTTCGGCTTCTTCGTGCTGGCAGTCTTCCTGCTGAACGTCACGCCTGGCCCCGATACGGCCTATATCGTCGGCCGCAGCGTCGCGCAGGGCCGCGGTGCGGGGCTGATGTCGGCGCTCGGCATTTCGGCCGGCTGCTGCGTTCACGCGCTCGCCTGCGCATTCGGCCTGACCGCGCTGCTCGCGGCGTCGGCTGCCGCATTCACGGTGATCAAGCTGGTCGGCGCCGCCTACCTGATCTACCTGGGCGTGCGGATGATCATCGCGAAGCAGGCGGCCGAGCCGTCGGGCGCGGCGGCGCAAGCCGCGAAGCCGCTGCGCCAGCTGTTCATGCAGGGCTTCTGGACCAACGTGCTGAACCCGAAGGTCGTGCTGTTCTTCGTGTCGTTCTTCCCGCAGTTCGTGTCGGCCGACAGCCCGCACAAGGCATTGGCGTTCCTGACCCTCGGCGGCGTGTTCGTCGCGATGAGCACGGTATGGACCAGCCTCGTCGCGTGGGTCGCGGGCAGTGTCACGGCGCGCTTCTCCGGCAAGCCGGGCGTCAAGAAGTGGCTCGACCGCACGGTCGGCAGCGCTTTCGTCGGCCTCGGGCTTCGTCTTGCAACATCGCAACGGTGAGATTGAATTTTTCCGGCAAGACCTTATCTAACAAAATGCTTACAATTTTCCGCCGTGCCCTTTGATGCGCGGCGGGTCCCCTGACGGATAAGGAGTGGGTATGTTCAATTGGGTCAAAACGGCGATGCTGATGGCCGCGATCACGGCCCTGTTCATCGTGATCGGCGGGATGATCGGCGGCTCGCGGGGCATGACGATCGCGCTGCTGTTCGCGCTCGGCATGAATTTCTTCTCTTACTGGTTCTCGGACAAGATGGTGCTGCGCATGTACAACGCGCAGGAAGTCGACGAGAACACGGCGCCGCAGTTCTACCGGATGGTGCGCGAGCTGGCCACGCGCGCGAACCTGCCGATGCCGCGCGTCTACCTGATCAACGAGGATGCGCCGAACGCGTTCGCGACGGGCCGCAACCCCGAGCACGCGGCAGTCGCCGCCACGACGGGCATCCTGCGCGTGCTGTCGGAGCGCGAGATGCGCGGCGTGATGGCGCACGAGCTCGCACACGTGAAGCACCGCGACATCCTGATCTCGACGATCACCGCGACGATGGCGGGCGCGATCTCGGCCATCGCGAACTTCGCGATGTTCTTCGGCGGGCGCGACGAGAATGGCCGGCCGGCCAACCCGATCGCGGGTATCGCGGTCGCGCTGCTCGCACCGATCGCAGGCGCCTTGATCCAGATGGCGATTTCGCGGGCACGCGAGTTCGAGGCCGACCGCGGCGGCGCGCAGATTTCCGGCGATCCGCAAGCGCTCGCGACCGCGCTCGACAAGATCCATCGCTATGCGGCGGGCATCCCGTTCCAGGCGGCCGAGCAGCATCCGGCCACCGCGCAGATGATGATCATGAACCCGCTGCACGGCGGCGGCCTGCAGAATCTGTTCTCGACGCACCCGGCCACCGAGGAGCGCATCGCGCGCCTGATGGAGATGGCGCGTACCGGCCGCTTCGACTAAGCCACGGCACACCGTGCGGCAGTTGCCGCGCGGGGGCCGCCACACCACCCCGCACGCTTCGCGCTGCGGGGTGTTTCATTTGCGCGTGCCGTAAAGGGGCCAAAGGGCCTGCAGCATCGCACGCTACAATGCCCGGTTTGGGATTGCAGGGCCCACGGGCGCCGCGATCCCGCCGTTTGCCGCATTTGCTTGCTGTACCCGTTTGCCGCGCTTGTTTGCCGAATTTGCTCCGATGACACGAACCCGTTCTACCGCTCCGTCTTCTTCCGGCCGCCCGGCGCGCCTGTCCGCGCTGCATCTCGCGCCCGATTCGCTCGGCTTCGCCCTCGACGCGGCCGCGCAGGCGGTCGATGCGGTGCGGCGCGGCACCGCGCTGCCGGCGGCGCTGTCGGCGGTATTTGCGCAAATGCCGTCCGGTGCGCAGGCGCTCGCGCGCGGAGCGACGCAGGACGTCGCCTATCGGACGATGCGCCGCCTCGGCAGCGCGGACTGGCTGATCGGCCGGCTCATCAGCAAGGCGCCGCCCGCCTATGTGCACGCGGTGCTCGCCGGTGCGTTCGCGCTGCTGCTCGATCCGGCGGACGAGGCCGCGTATCCGGCGTTCACGGTGGTCGACCAGGCCGTGACCGTGATCGGCGCACGCCGCGAATGCGCGTTCGCGAAGGGGATGGTCAACGCGGTGCTGCGCCGTTTCCTGCGCGAGCGCGACGCGCTCGTCGCGGCGCTGCAGGACGATGTCGTCGCGCGCTGGAACTACCGCGCGTGGTGGGTCGATTCGGTGCAGCGCGCCTGGCCCGACGCATGGCAGGCGATCCTCGCGGCCGGCGAGCGGCAAGGGCCGCTGACGCTGCGCGTGAACGCGCGCCGCGCGAGCGTCGACGCGTATCTCGAGACGCTGCGCGAGAACGGGATCGAAGCGACCGCGATCGGCCGGCATGCAGTGCGGCTCGCGTCGGCGCTGCCGGTCGATCGCATTCCGGGGTTTGCCGACGGCGTCGTGTCGGTGCAGGACGCCGGCGCGCAGCTCGCAGCCGAATGGCTCGGTGTGTGCGACGGCATGCGCGTGCTCGACGCATGCGCGGCGCCCGGCGGCAAGACCGGCCATATTCTCGAACTGGCCGATGCGGACGTCGTCGCGCTGGAAAGCGACGCCGCGCGCGCGGCACGGATCGGCGAGAACCTCGTGCGGCTGTCGCTCGAAGCGGACGTGCGGGTCGGCGATGCGGGTGCCCCCGACGCGTGGTACGACGGGCGCCCGTTCGACCGCATCCTTGCCGACGTGCCGTGCTCGGCGTCCGGCATCGTGCGGCGGCACCCCGACATTCGCTGGCTGCGCCGCGAGGCCGACATCCCGGCGCTCGTCGCGGAGCAGCGCCGCATCCTGGCGGCGTTGTGGCCGCTCGCGAAGCCGGGCGGCGAACTGCTTTACGTGACCTGTTCGGTCTTCCCCGAGGAAGGCGAATTGCAGGCCCGCTGGTTTGAAGCGGCCTGTGAAGATGCGGTACGATTGGACGCCCCCGGCCAGCTGCTGCCGGGCGGAGTGCAGGGAGGGGCGGCCGCCGGCGCACTCGACCAGAACACCGATCACGACGGATTTTTCTACGCGCGGTTTCAGAAACGGTGACGATCAAACACCTTTTTCCACTTCGGCTCGCGGCCGTCCTGATGGTCGCGTTGACGCTG
The DNA here is from genome assembly GCF_011753045.1 of Burkholderia sp. Ap-955. Taxonomy (NCBI): domain Bacteria; kingdom Pseudomonadati; phylum Pseudomonadota; class Betaproteobacteria; order Burkholderiales; family Burkholderiaceae; genus Burkholderia; species Burkholderia sp. Ap-955. The sequence goes on along the minus strand of NZ_VWWH01000129.1, from coordinate 9,315 downwards.
TGCCTGGCTGTCGTCCGGCCGGCGCAGGCCGAGTCGATCGCCGTGCAGCGCGCGTCGCTCCAGTCTGACGGAAGCGGCTGGGCGCTCGACGCACGCTTCGATTTCGAGCTGAACCCGAACCTCGAGGATGCCGTCAACAAGGGCATTCCGCTTTATTTCACGACCGACTTCGAGTTGAGCCGTGCGCGCTGGTACTGGTTCGACGAGCAGCCGGTGGCGGTCACGCAGACGATCCGCCTGTCGTTCCAGCCGCTCACGCGCGAGTACCGCGTGTCGACGGGCGGCTTGCAGCTCGGCTTCCCGTCGCTGAAGGATGCGCTCGCGGTGGTCCGGCACATCACGTCGTGGCACGTGATCGACCGCAACCAGGTGCGCGCGGGTGAAACCTACACGGCATCGGTGCGGATGCAGCTCGATACGGCGCTGATGCCGAAGCCGTTCCAGGTCGATGCCGTGAACAATCGCGACTGGACGCTCGGGTCCGACTGGAAGCGCTTCAACTTCACGGTGACCGAACGTGCTAAATAAAGTGCGCCGCGCGGCCAGCGGGAAGAGCCTCCTCATCCGCGTGATCGTCTCGACGGTCGCGCTGACCGCGCTGCTGCTGCTCGTGCTGCTCGCGGCCGCGAGCGCGAACACCGAATTCTTCGACCGCTACTACTCGTGGCTGTACGCGACGAACATCGTCGTCGCGCTCGTGTTCCTGCTCGTGGTGCTCGGGCTGATCGGGATGATCGTCGTGCGCCTGAGGAAGGGCAAGTTCGGCACGCGGCTGCTCGCGAAGCTCGCGGTGTTCTTCGCGCTGGTCGGTGTGGTGCCGGGCGGGATCATCTACATCGTGTCGTACCAGTTCGTGTCGCGCAGTATCGAGTCGTGGTTCGACGTGAACGTCGAGACGGCGCTGACGGCCGGCCTGAACCTCGGCCGCGGGATGCTCGATGCTTCGCTGTCCGATCTGCAGACGAAGGCGCGGCTGATGTCCGACCAGCTCGCGAGCGTCGATGCGAACACGAACGGCACGACGCTCACGCTGCTGCGCTTGCGCGACCAGTTCGGCGTGCAGGACGCGACGATCGTCGAGCCGAGCCGCGGCGGCTCGGGTGCGGCGCCCGACCTGCACATCGTCGCGCAGGCGTCGGGCAATTTCGCGGCACTCATTCCGGACGACCTGCCGACGCCGCTGATGCTGAACCAGGCGCGCGAACACGGCGCGTACGCGGCGATCGAGGGTGAAGTCGACGGCGACCCGCGCGCGCACGGCGCGAAGGGCGCGCTGCGGTTGCGCGTCGTGCGGCCGATTCCCGATGCATCGACGTCGCTGCTGCAGCCGGCGGAACGCTTCCTGCAGCTCACGCAGCCGGTGCCGCCGACGCTTGCCCACAATGCGGACGCCGTGCAGCGCGCGTATCGCGAGTACCAGGAAAAGTCGCTCGGCCGCACGGGGCTGCGCAAGATGTACATCGGCACGCTGACGCTTGCACTGTTCCTCGCGACCTTCATCGCGATGATGCTCGCGCTCGCGCTCGGCCAGCAGCTCGCGCGGCCGCTGTTCCTGCTCGCGCAGGGCACGAAGGAGGTCACCGAAGGCGACTACACGCCGAAGCGCGAGATCAAGACGCGCGACGAACTCGGCTTCCTCACGCAGTCGTTCAATGCGATGACGCGTCAGTTGTCCGAGGCGCGGCTCGCCGTCGAGAAGAACCGCGTCGCGCTCGAGCATTCGAAGACGTATCTCGAGAGCATCCTCGCGAACCTGACGGCCGGCGTGTTCGTGCTCGACCGGCAGTTCCGGCTGACGACGGCCAATCGCGGTGCCGAACGGATCTTCCGGCAGCCGTTCAATGCGCTGATCGGCACGACGCTCGACCGGATCGGCGTGGCCGCCGGGTTCGGCGCGATGGTGCGCAAGGCGTTCGCCGATCGCGAGGCGGCATCCGACGGCGGCAGCGGCGATCGCGGCCACTGGCAGCAGCAGTTCGCGATCGAGGTGCCGGGCGAAGCCGATCCGCTGACCTTGCTCGTGCGCGGCACGCGCCTCGTGTCGACGGTCGAGGGGCAGGCCGACGATCCGCAGACGTCCGGTTACGTCGTCGTGTTCGACGACATCTCCGACGTGATTTCCGCGCAGCGTTCGGTCGCGTGGGGCGAGGTCGCACGCCGGCTCGCGCACGAGATCAAGAATCCGCTGACGCCGATTCAGCTGTCGGCGGAGCGGCTGCAGATGAAGCTCTCCGACAAGCTCGCACCGCCCGATGCCGATGTGCTCAAGCGCGGCGCGACGATGATCGTCAATCAGGTCGCCGCGATGAAGCGGATGGTCGACGATTTCCGCGAATACGCGCGCACGCCGCCGGCGGTGCTCTCGAACCTGCAGTTGAACGAACTGGCGAGCGAGGTGCTCGGGCTGTACGGTGTGGGCGAAGGCAAGAGCGCGATCGTCGCCGAGCTCGCGCCGTCGCTGCCGGTGATACGCGGTGACGCGACGCAACTGCGCCAGGTGATACACAACCTGCTGCAGAATGCGCAGGATTCGGTCGCGGAGTCGGCGCATCCGCGTGTGTTGATCGAAACCAAGACAGTAGAATATGGCGATCCCGACGCCGAGGGCAAAACGCGCGTCGCGGTACGTCTTACCGTGTCCGACAACGGGCCCGGTTTTCCGGCGCGCATCCTGACTCGCGCGTTCGAGCCTTATGTGACGACGAAGGCGAAGGGCACGGGTCTGGGGTTGGCCACGGTCAAGAAGATCGTCGATGAGCACGGTGCGCGGATCGATCTGCGCAATCGCATGCACGGCGAGACCGTCGAGGGTGCGCAGGTGTCGATCCTGTTCCTGCAGATGGCGAGCGATGCGCCAGGCGCCGAATCGGGCGTGCAGGACGGGGCGGCCCCCGCCAAGACAAAAGCAAGTGAGCAGACAAAGGCAGCGTAAATGGCAACCATCCTGGTGGTAGATGATGAAATGGGCATCCGGGAATTGCTCTCGGAGATCCTCAGCGATGAAGGACACGTCGTCGAGGCGGCGGAGAACGCGCAGGCCGCGCGGGAATACCGGTTGAATCAGGCGCCCGATCTCGTGCTGCTCGATATCTGGATGCCCGATACCGACGGCGTGACGTTGCTCAAGGAGTGGGCGGCGCAGGGGCTGCTGACGATGCCCGTGATCATGATGTCCGGGCACGCGACGATCGATACGGCCGTCGAGGCGACGAAGATCGGCGCACTCGATTTCCTCGAGAAACCCATCGCGCTGCAGAAGCTGCTGAAGTCCGTCGAGCACGGTCTCGCACGCGGAGCGGCGCCGGTGTCCGCGAACGCGGCGGCGAAGGCCGGTGCGGGGCAGGCGGCGGGGCCCGCGGCGGTAGCGTCCGCGGCCGCGCTGCCGACGCTCGGCGACGACATGGCTTCGGCACTCGGCCTCGCGGGCCAGACGGCCGCGATTCCGTTCGACATCCCGTTGCGCGAAGCGCGCGACGCGTTCGAGCGCGCGTACTTCGAATATCACCTCGCGCGCGAAAACGGCAGCATGACGCGCGTCGCGGAGAAGACGGGCCTCGAGCGCACGCACCTGTATCGCAAGCTCAAGCAGCTCGGCGTCGAGCTCGGCAAGAAGCCGTCCGAAGGCGCCGTATAAAATATTTCGTGAAAGTACTTGATCAAGTAACGAAGGGTGGATATACTTTCTCTTCTTCGTTGGCCCGGTAGCTCAGTTGGTAGAGCAGCGGATTGAAAATCCGCGTGTCGTTGGTTCGATTCCGACCCAGGCCACCAGAATTAAAACCCCAAGAGTCGGAAGATTCTTGGGGTTTTTCGTTTGTGGTGGGGTTTGCGTGATGCATGGCGTGGGATGGCGTGCCCGGCAGTGTTCGTGAGGGCATGATAAAATCCGTGTCCGCTCAATAACTTAGCGCATCGCTTCATGCGCACGGCAGGCCGCCAGCGTGGCGCCGCCGTGGCGCGCGGCAACGATGCCGCGCGATGGGCGGTATAAGCGCTCCGCCGCGTTCGCGGCCGATTGCGCTGCCTATACTGGTCGAGCCGGCCCAGGCCGGCACGCGTCGGGCCGCCCGGCGGCAGCCGGCCCCGGGGCGCAGCGCGACGCGAGCCTACACATTCACGGAGTATCACGGTGATTCGGACAGACGCTAAAGACGGCGCGCTCGTGTTGTTTTCCGGCGGGCAGGACTCGGCCACGTGCGTGGCATGGGCCCTCGAACGCTACCAGACGGTCGAGACGCTCGGCTTCGATTACGGCCAGCGCCACCGCGTCGAGCTCGAATGTCGCGAAGGCGTGCGCGAAGCGCTGAAGCGTGACTTTCCCGCCTGGTCGGACCGGCTCGGCGACGATCACATGATCGACCTGTCGGTGCTCGGTGCGATCAGCGATACCGCGATGACGCGCACGATCGAGATCGAGACGGCGGCGAACGGCCTGCCGAACACGTTCGTGCCGGGCCGCAACCTGATGTTCATGACGATCGCCGCGGCGATCGCCTATCGCCGCGGGCTGCGCGTGCTGGTCGGCGGGATGTGTGAGACGGATTTCTCGGGCTATCCCGACTGCCGCGACGACACGATGAAGGCGCTGCAGGTCGCGCTGAACCTCGGGATGGATACCCGCATCGTGCTCGAGACGCCGCTGATGTGGCTCGACAAGGCGCAAACCTGGCAGCTCGCCGAACAGCTCGGCGGCGAAGCGCTCGTCGAACTGATCCGCGTCGAGACGCACACGTGCTACGTGGGCGAGCGCGCGGAACTGCACGACTGGGGCTTCGGCTGCGGCGAATGCCCGGCCTGCAAGCTGCGCAAGCGCGGCTACGAGGCGTACCTGAAGGGCGAGCGGGTGACCGAAGCGCCGCTGTGATGCAGCAGCAACGGCAGCGCCTGGTGATTAACGGATTCTGATCGACAGCGAGCGGCGCGAGCCGGACGAAGGACGATGACTTACGCGGTCAAGGAAATTTTCTACACGTTGCAGGGCGAGGGCGCGAACGCGGGCCGGCCGGCCGTGTTCTGCCGGTTCGCCGGCTGCAACCTGTGGTCGGGCCGCGAAGAGGATCGTGCGGAGGCCGTGTGCCGCTTCTGCGATACCGACTTCGTCGGCACCGACGGCGAGAACGGCGGCAAGTTCAAGGATGCCGAAGCACTCGTCGCGACGATCGCCGGCCTGTGGCCGGAGGGCGAGGCGCACCGCTTCGTCGTCTGCACGGGCGGCGAGCCGATGCTGCAGCTCGACCAGCCGCTCGTCGACGCGCTGCACGCGGCCGGCTTCGAGATCGCGATCGAGACCAACGGCTCACTGCCGGTGCTCGAATCGATCGACTGGATCTGCGTGAGCCCGAAGGCCGACGCGCCGCTCGTCGTCACGAAGGGCAACGAGCTGAAGGTCGTGATCCCGCAGGACAACCAGCGGCTGGCCGACTACGCGAAGCTCGACTTCGAGTATTACCTCGTCCAGCCGATGGACGGCCCGTCGCGCGACCTCAATACGAAGCTCGCGATCGACTGGTGCAAGCGTCATCCGCAGTGGCGGCTGTCGATGCAGACCCACAAATATCTGAACATTCCCTGAGCCCCGGCTTTTGACATCGTGCTGATTACCCGAAAACTCGAATTCGACGCGGGCCACCGCATTCCCGACCACCGCAGCCAGTGCCGGAACCTGCATGGCCATCGCTACGTGCTCGAAGTCACGCTGCGCGGCGATCTCGTCGATACCGAGGGGGCGCCCGACCGCGGCATGGTGATGGATTTCGCCGACGTGAAGGCACTCGCGATGGAGCACCTGGTCGGCAAGTGGGACCACGCGTTCCTGGTCTATGCGCGCGATGACGTCGTGCGCTCGTTCCTCGAGCAGATGGCCGACCACAAGACGGTCGTGATCGACCGGATTCCGACCGTCGAGAACCTCGCGGCGATCGCGTTCGACATCCTCGCGAACGTGTACGACGCGCACTACGGCGTGAACCTGCGGCTCGAGCGCGTGCGCCTGTACGAAACGCCGAACTGCTGGGCCGACGTCGAGCGCCAGCCCGGCCGCTGATCCCGCCTTTCCGGCAGCCCCGCCAGCCGGCGCGGGCTGCCTGCCGCCGCACCCCGCGGCCTCGTCTCGCCTCGCTCCCCGTCCGTTCCCACATTCCGCGTAACGCCGCGCTATGATCGTTGCGTGGCGCCGAAAAACGCTGCCGTGCGCGAGTCGTGCGGCCGGCGCTGTCAGATCGGCCGCCCACGGCCGACCAACGTTCCAGGGCCCGGTCCTGGCGCCGCCGTGCATCGCTGCCCGGCATGTCGCGCTCCGCTTTGCCCGTTGCTTGTCCCGTTCGATTGCCGTTCCGTCCAGGAGGCCGTATCGATGAGCACGCTCACCAATTCCCTCAAACAACGCCTGCGCGACGGCGACGAGCCGCTGTACGGTCTGTGGCTGTCGCTCGGCAGCGACTCGGCCGCGGAAGCGCTCGCGCATGCCGGCTACGACTGGCTCTGCATCGACATGGAGCACGCACCGAACGACAGCCGCGATGTTGCATCGCAGCTGCGCGCGATTGCCGCCGCCCATCTGCCGAGCGAGCCCGTCGTGCGCGTGCCGGCGCGTGAGCCGTGGCTCGTGAAGCGCGCGCTCGATGCGGGCGCGCGCACGCTGATGTTTCCCTGCATCGAGACGCTCGACGACGCCGCGCACGCGGTGCGGCTCACGCGCTATCCGTCGCCCGATTCGCCGGACGGGCTGCGCGGCGTCGCGGGCATGGTGCGCGCGGCGGCGTTCGGCATGCGTCGCGACTACGTGCAGACGGCGAATACGCAGGTTGCGGTGATCGTGCAGATCGAATCGGCGCGCGGCGTAGATGAAGTCGAGCGGATTGCGGCGCTGCCCGGCATCGATTGCCTGTTCGTCGGCCCCGCCGATCTTGCGGCGAGCCTCGGGCACCTTGGCGACATCCGTCACCCGGACGTCGAAACCGCGATGGCGCGCGTGCTCGCGGCCGGCCGGCAGGCCGGCGTCGCGGTCGGGATCTTCGCGGGCGATACGGCGGCCGCGCGCCAGTATCGCGACGCCGGCTACCGGATGATCACGGTGTCGGCCGACGTCAGCTGGTTGTTGCGCGCCACGCGGCAGGCGCTGCAGGAGGTGCGGTCATGAACGGTGGCGATGGCGGGTGCCGTGGGCGCGCGCAGGGTGGGAGCGGGAGGCGCGGGCAGGTCGGCGCGGTGCTCGGCCTGTGGGTCGTGTGGATTGCGGCCGCCGCGCAGGGCGCGCCGCAAGCGAAGCCCGATCCGACGCACGAGACGCAGTCGGCGGTCGCCGACTACAACGCCGGCGACTATCGTGCGGCGCTGGTGCAGTTCCACGACGCGGCCGAGCGCGGCGACCGTCTCGCGCAATTCAACTACGCGATGATGCTGCTGACGGGCGAAGGCGTGACCGCGAACGTCGACGAAGGGTTGCGCTGGCTGAAGCGCGCGGCCGACGCGAACATGTCGCATGCGCAGTACGTGTACGGCCGGATGTTCGACGACGGCGAGTTCGTCGCGCGCGACCCGGCCGAAGCGCACCGCTGGTTCCTGCGGGCGGCGAAGCAGGGGCACGTGCAGGCCGAGCTGTCGCTCGCGAACCAGTTCCTCGACGGGCGCGGCACGCCGCGCGACAACCGGCAGGCGTTCACGTGGTACAAGCAGGCCGCGGACGCGGGCGAGCCGACCGCGCAGTACGTGACCGCGTCGTTCTACGAGCGCGGTGGCGACGGCGTCGCGCAGAACCTCAACATCGCGCGGGCGTATTACGCGGCGGCCGCCGCGCAGGGCGACGAGACGGCCGGGCTGAAATTCAAGGAGCTGAGCGCTCGGCTGAAGGCGCAGGGGCCGGCATCGGGCGCCGGCGCGGAGCCGGGCGGGGCGCACGCGCCGCCGCCGTGAGCGGGGGCGCGCGCCGCGCGGCACTGCGTGGCCGCATTTGTCATCCGCGGTCGAAAAAAAACGGCGCCGAAGCGCCGTTTTTCTTTATGCGGTGCGTGCCGCGCGGTCAACTCTTCATCAACCGCCGCTGCCGCCCGACGCTCATGATCATCCCGATCGCGATGCCGAGCGTCGTGAGCGCGGTGCCGCCGTAACTCATGAACGGCAGCGGCACGCCGACGACCGGCAGCACGCCGCTCACCATCCCGATGTTGACGAACGCATAGACGAAGAACGCGAGCGTGAGCGAGCCCGCAAGCAGGCGGCCGAACAACGTCGCGCCCTGCGCGGCGATATAGAGCCCGCGTGCGATCAGCGCCATGTACAGCGTCAGCAGCACGAGCCCGCCGACGAGCCCCCATTCCTCGGAGAACACCGCGAAGATGAAGTCGGTGTGCTTCTCCGGAATGAATTCGAGGTGTGCCTGCGTGCCTTTCAGGTAGCCCTTGCCGAGCACGCCGCCCGAGCCGATCGCGATCACGGCCTGGATCGTGTGGAAGCCCTTGCCGAGCGGGTCGGAAGTCGGGTCGAGCAGCGTACACACGCGGTGCTTCTGGTAATCGTGCATCAGCGGCCACTGCACTTCGGGCTGGCAGATGCGCTCTTCGAACACGGCGATCGAGCCGACCGCGATCACGCCCGCGACGAGCACCGGCACGATCAGCTTGAACGACAGGCCGGCGAGGTAGATCACGAAGAAGCCGGCCGCGAACACGAGCAGGCCGGTGCCGAGGTCGGGCTGCTTCGCGATCAGCCCGACCGGTACCAGCAGGATCCCGAACGCGGCGATGAAGTCGTACCAGCGCAGCCCGCCTTCACGGCGCTGGTAGTACCACGCGAGCATCAGCGGTGTCGCGATCTTGAGGATTTCCGACGGCTGGATCACGACGCCGACGTTCAGCCAGCGCTTCGCGCCCTTCTTGGTCATCCCGAACAGCGCGACCGCGACCAATAGCGCGACCCCGAACGTGTAGAGCGGGACCGCGAAGCGCATCAGCGTCGTGGGCGGGATGTTGGCGATCACCCACATCAGCACGAACGTCAGCAGGATGTTGCGCAGCTGGTCCTCGACCCGGCCCGGCATGTCGATCGCCGCGCTGTACAGCGTGACGATGCCGACGCACAGCAGCAGGAACACGATGAGGGCGAGCGGGCGGTCGAAGCCCGCGAACATCTGCTTGATCTTGTCGAGCCAGGCGCGCTTGTCGAATTGCATGCCTTTCTCCGTTAATGAGCGGTGCCGGCGTCCGCCGCCTTCGCGGGGGCCGTTGCACGGTGATTGTCGTCGCGCGGCGTGGCGACGAGCGGCTGCGCATCGCTGGCGGGCCGGCGCGGCCGGTGCGGGCGCCGGATCGGCGGCAGGCT
>NZ_VWWH01000128.1:0-14728 GCF_011753045.1 Burkholderia sp. Ap-955 | reverse complement strand
CTGCTGCCCGGCACGCTGCAGGCCAAGATCCCGGCCGCCGTCCCCGCGGCCGCACCGCGCCCGCCCGTACGCCACGCACGGCGCGTGCTGATGCTCGAAGGCTGCGTGCAGCCGTCGCTGTCGCCGAACACCAACGCGGCCGCCGCGCGCGTGCTCGACCGGCTCGGCATCAGCGTGAGCCCGGCGCGCGAAGCCGGCTGCTGCGGCGCGTCCGAATATCACCTGAACGCGCAGGATGCGGGCCTCGCCCGCGCACGCCGCAATATCGACGCCTGGTGGCCCGCGATCGAAGCCGGCGCGGAAGCGATCGTGCTGACGGCGAGCGGCTGCGGCGCATTCGTCAAGGAATACGGCGACCTGCTGCGCTCCGACCCCGTCTATGCGGAGAAAGCGCAGCGCGTCAGCACGCTCGCGCGCGATCTCGCCGAGGTGATCGCGGCCGAGCCGCTCGACGCGCTGGCCGGCTCGACGCCACGCCGCATCGCGGTGCATTGCCCGTGCACGCTGCAGCACGCGCAGCGCCTCGGCGGCGCGGTCGAACGCATCCTGAGGCGGCTCGGCTTCGATCTGACGAATGTCGCCGACGGCCATCTGTGCTGCGGCTCGGCCGGCACGTATTCGCTGACGCAGCCCGAACTCGCGACGAAACTGCGCGACAACCGGCTCGACGCGCTCGAAGCCGCGCGGCCGGACCTGATTGTCACGGCCAACGTCGGCTGCCAGACTCACCTGAACGGCGCAGGCCGCACGCCCGTGCGCCACTGGATCGAGCTCGTCGACAACCATCTCGTCAACTGACCTGATTCCGGAGGATTGCCATGCAGACGAAACCCGAACTCGAACTCGCCGATGCCGACCGCATGCTCGCCGCCGCCCGCGCGGAAGCGGACCGCCACGGCTGGGCCGTGTCGATCGCCGTCGTCGACGACGGCGGCCACCTGCTCGCTTTTGCACGCCTGGACGGTGCATCGCCGGCCAGCACGTATATCGCGCAGGACAAGGCGCGCGCGGCGGCGCTCGGCCGGCGGGAAACGAAAGCGTATGAGGATATGATCAACGGTGGCCGCACCGCGTTTCTCAGCGTGCCGCTGACGGGGTTGCTCGAAGGCGGCGTGCCGGTCACGGTCGGCGGCCGAATCGCGGGCGCGATCGGCGTGTCTGGCGTAAAGTCCGAACAGGACGCGCAGATCGCCCGCGCCGGCACACAAAGCGTCGCAGCGTAACCAGCCAAAGCCGCGCGCGATTTTTTCCCCGGGAGGATTAACGATGATCGACCAAGCAGGACTGCAAGTCGCGCCAGCGCTGAGCCAGTTCATTGAAAACGAAGCACTGCCGGGCACCGGCATCGACAAGGCCGCGTTCTGGAGCGGTTTCTCGGCCCTGGTGCACGACCTGGCGCCGCGCAACCGCGAGTTGCTCGCGGAACGCGACCGCCTGCAGCACGAACTCGACACCTGGCACCGTGCCCACCCCGGCCCCGTGCGCGACCACGCCGCGTATCGCGCGTTCCTCGAACACATCGGCTACCTCGTGCCGGTCCCGTCGAACGTCGCGGCAGCCACCGCGAACGTCGACAGCGAGATCGCCACGCAGGCCGGCCCGCAGCTCGTCGTGCCGCTGTCGAACGCGCGCTACGCGCTGAACGCCGCGAACGCCCGCTGGGGCAGCCTGTACGACGCGCTGTACGGCACCGACGCGCTGCCTGAAGACGGCGGCGCCGAACGCACCACGGCCTACAACCCGACGCGCGGCCAGCGCGTGATCGACTACGCGCGCAACGTGCTCGACAACGCGGCGCCGCTCGCGGACGGCTCGCACCGCGACGCGCTGCGCTACCGCGTGCAGGACGGCCAGCTCGCCGTCGAAACCGCGAAGGGCGTCGTGCATCTCGCGCAGCCGGCGCAGTTCGTCGGCTACCAGGGCGCGGCCGACGCGCCGTCCGCGATCCTGCTGAAGCACAACGGCCTGCACCTCGAGATCCAGATCGACGCGTCGACACCGATCGGCCGCGCCGATCTCGCGAACGTGAAGGACGTCGTGCTTGAAGCCGCGGTCAGCACGATCATCGACTGCGAGGATTCGGTCGCGGCGGTGGACGCGGAAGACAAGGTCCAGCTCTACCGCAACTGGCTCGGCCTGATGCAGGGCACGCTGGTCGAGGAAGTCGCGAAGGGCGGCAAGACCTTCACGCGCCGCCTGAACGCCGATCGCGAGTACACCACGCCTGCGGGCGGCACGCTGTCGCTGCACGGCCGCTCGCTGCTGTTCGTGCGCAACGTCGGCCACCTGATGACCAACGGCGCGGTGCTCGACCGCGACGGCAACGAGATCCCAGAAGGGATCCTCGACGGTGTCGTCACGACGCTGTGCGCGCTGCACGACCTGAAGGCGAAGCGCAACTCGCGCACCGGCTCGATCTACATCGTGAAGCCGAAGATGCACGGCGCGGTCGAAGTCGCGTTCGCCGATACGCTGTTCGCGCGCATCGAGGACCTGTACAACCTGCCGCGCAACACGCTGAAGATGGGCATCATGGACGAGGAGCGCCGCACCAGCGTGAACCTCGCCGCGTGTATCGCCGCGGCCGCCGCACGCGTGGCGTTCATCAACACCGGCTTCCTCGATCGCACCGGCGACGAGATGCACACCGCGATGGAAGCGGGCCCGATGATCCGCAAGGGCGACATGAAGTCGTCGGCGTGGATCCAGTCGTACGAGCGCAACAACGTGCTCGCGGGCCTGTCGGCCGGCCTGCGCGGCCGCGCGCAGATCGGCAAGGGCATGTGGGCGATGCCGGACCTGATGCACGCGATGCTCGAGCAGAAGATCGCGCATCCGCGCGCCGGCGCGAACACCGCGTGGGTGCCGTCGCCGACCGCCGCGACGCTGCACGCGCTGCACTACCACCTCGTCGACGTGCAGGCCGTCCAGCAGGAACTCGAGAAGACGCCGTACGCAAGCGAACGCGACGCGCTGCTCGAAGGCCTGCTGACCGTGCCGGTCGTCGAGCGCGCCGCGTGGAGCGAGGCCGAGATCCTGAGCGAAGTCGAGAACAACGCGCAGGGCATCCTCGGCTACGTCGTGCGCTGGGTCGAACAGGGCGTCGGCTGCTCGAAGGTGCCCGACATCCACGACGTCGGCCTGATGGAAGACCGCGCGACGCTGCGCATCTCGAGCCAGCACATCGCGAACTGGCTGCGCCACGGCGTGATCACCGAAGCGTTCGTGCTCGACGTGTTCAAGCGGATGGCGCGCGTCGTCGACCAGCAGAACGCCGGCGACCCGAACTATCGCCCGATGGCGCCCGGCTACGACCAGTCGACCGCGTTCAAGGCCGCGTGTGCGCTCGCGCTGCAGGGCACGTCGCAGCCGAGCGGCTATACCGAGCCGCTGCTGCACCGGTTCCGCCTCGCGTTCAAGGCGCAACAGCACGGCGGTTAAGCGCAGGCGTGCTTCACGAAACGGGCGGCCGCCTCCGGCCGCCCGTTTTCATTTTTACGTTCGCCCGGCCGTTGAAACGAATAATCGGCGCATATCGCATGCCTTCATTTTTCGCGTGCGTGTGCCGTTAACCAGATGGAATCGACGGCTGCATGCCGCGCGCGACGGCCCTTCATGCCGCAAAGCCTTGCGCTGGAACGCTCTGCCCGATATTCGCAAGCCCCGGAATTCACTGTCATTTGATCCGGATCAACAGCCCGCAACATTTTCCGCGTCCGCGGACGCGCGCGTTATACTCCGTTGAATTCGCGTTGCCCGATTCGTCGGATCGTGGAATCGGCGCAGATGTCACCAGTGAATGCTTGATTTACCGGTATATCTGGCCGCGATTACCGATAATCGGCGTCCATTTTCCCGCCGGCCGGCAGGAAGGCGTCGGAATGGCCGCGTCACGGATCGCCGCCGGCACAACATACGAACAATCGCATCGGCCCGCCTCCCGGCGGCAATGCCCATCGATCCATCGACCATGGCAGAAACCGACTACGCAATGCCCCGCGAATCCGGCCTGACGAGCCGTGTCGCCGCGCATCTGCGCCGGTTCCTGCTGCCGCACCTGATCTTCTATACCGGTCTGCTGATCGCGCTGGTCCTGCTGCTCCTGTGCGGGGTCGTGCTGTACGAAGGCCGCATCGACGCGCGCGACCGCTCGGCCGCGATGCAGCAGAATCTTGCGCTGATGGCGTCGTGGGACATCGAGCGCAACATCGAAATCTATTCGCTGTCGCTGCAGGCCGTCGTCGAAGGCGAGAACGACCCCGAGGTCGTCAAGCTGCCGATGGCGCTGCGCCGCCAGGTGCTGTTTGACCGTGCGACGACCGCCAAGTACCTCGGCGGGATCTACGTGCTCGACGCGAAGGGCGACATCTCGGTCGACGGCAAGAGCGACGTGCCGCGCAAGGCCAACTTCAGCAACGAGCCGTACTTCGTCGTGCACCGCGACCACCCCGGCGCCGGCCTGTACGTCAGCCCGCCGTATCTCTCGCGGCTCCGCGGCGGCTCGCCGAGCATCGCGCTCAGCCGGCGGATCACGAGGCCCGACGGCTCGTTCGGCGGCGTCGCCGTGATGTCGATCCGGCTCGAATATTTCCAGAACCTGTTCTCGCGCCTGTCCCTGGGCGATCGCGGCTCGATCGCGCTGATCAACACGGACGGCAGGATGCTCGCGCGCGAGCCGTACGACCCGAAGATCGTCGGCCGCGACATCAGCCGAGCCAGCACGTTCCGGCGGTTCATGACCGCCAATGAAGGCAGCTTCGCCGACACCGCGTCGATCGACGGCGTGCGGCGCCTGTACGTGTTCCGGCACCTCGAGAACCTGCCGCTCATCATCATGGTCGCGCGCTCGGAAGCCGATACCTACGCCGCGTGGTACGACCGTGCGATCCCGATCGGCTCCGCGATGGTCGCGCTCGCGATCGGCTTCGTCGGCCTGTCGCTGCTGCTCGACGTGCAGCTGCGCAAGCGCCACCGCGCGGAAACCGAACTGCAGGCGCTCGCGCGCACCGACGGCCTCACGGGCCTCGACAACCGCCGGATGCTCGACGTCACGCTCGCGCGCGAATGGCGCCGTGCCGCGCGCTCGCAGCACGCGCTGTCGCTGCTGTTCATCGACGTCGATTACTTCAAGCGCTACAACGACACGCAAGGGCACCAGGCCGGCGACGACGCGCTTGCCGCGGTCGGCCACTGCATCGCCGGCTGCCTGCGCCGCCCGGCCGATTACGCCGCGCGCTACGGCGGCGAGGAATTCGTCGTGGTGCTGCCCGACATCGACACGGACGGCGCGGTGACGATCGCCGAGACGATCCGCACCGGCATCCTCGATCTCGGCATCCGGCACGACGCCGGCACGTCCGGCCGCCTGACGGTGAGCATCGGCGTGACGACCAGCTATCCCGAACAAGACGACGACATGCAGGGCGCGCTGAAACTCGCCGACGACGCGCTGTATCGCGCGAAGGAAAGCGGGCGCAACCGCATCGTCGTGCACCCGGCTGCTTCCGGCGGCCTCGCGGCGCGGCAGGCCTGAGCGGCCGGACACGCCACGCCGCCGAGCGACGGCCGGGCGGCCGCCGGGCCGCCGTCGCCGCCCGTGCGCAAAATCGCCGACAATGTCGCCTCGACATGCCGCCGCACGGCTGACGCACCCGGCCGGCCCGCGCCGGTGCACGGCTGCTTCGCACCACCATGAGACTCAAGGCAAAGATCTTCCTTCTGGCCATTGTGCCGTTCCTGCTCGCGATCGCCGGCATCGGCTTCGGCGTGCGCCAGCAGGCGACGTCCCTCGCGCGCACGCAGCACGCGACGATCCAGGCCGCGTACCTGTCGAGCAAGGAAGTCGAGCTGAAGCACTACGTCGAGCTGGCGACGAGCGCGATCATGCCGCTCTACGACGCGAGCGGCCGCAACGCGCGCGACGACGCGATGCTGCGCATGCAGGCGCTCGCGATGCTGCAGAAGATGGATTTCGGCCCCGACGGCTATTTCTTCGTGTACGACTTGCACGGCAATTCGCTGATGCATCCGCGCGAACCCGAGCGCGTCGGCCACAACTACTGGTCGATGCGCGACCCGCAGGGCGCGCTGACGATCCAGAAGCTGATCGGCGCGGCGTCGAGCGGCGGCGGCTACGTGCGCTACGCATGGCAGCGGCCGTCGACGGGCCGCGTCGCGCCGAAGCTCGGCTACGTCGTCGCGCTCGAGCGCTGGGGCTGGATGGTCGGCACCGGCATCTATCTCGACGACGTCGACACCGCGCTGCAGCGCATCGACGCACGCGCGTCCGCGAACATCGAGCGCACGATGAGCTGGCTCACCGCGATCGCGCTCACCGGCGCGGCGGCGATCGTCGTGTGCGCGCTGGTGCTGAACGTCAGCGAGTCGCGCAGCGCCGACGCGAAGCTCAAGCTGCTCGCGCAGCGCGTCGTCGAATCGCAGGAGCAGGAGCGGGCGCGGCTGTCGCGCGAGCTGCATGACGGGATCAGCCAGATGATGGTGTCCGCGAAGCTGATGCTCGAATCCGCGCTCGCACGCTTCGAACGCGCCTCGGCGCGCATGCCCGAAGCCGAGCAGGCACTAGCGTCGGGCGTCGGGCGGCTCGGCGATACGCTGCGCGAAGTGCGGCGCATCTCGCATGCGCTGCGTCCGTCCATGCTCGACGACCTCGGCCTCGCGGCCGCGCTCGAGCAACTGGTGCGCGAGCTCGGCGCCGAAAGCGGTATCGACATCGGCTATACGCAGGTCGCGCACAGCGGCACCCGGCCGCTGCCCGAAGCCGTCAACACCGCGCTGTTCCGGATCGCCCAGGAAGCGCTCAGCAACATCGTGCATCATGCGCAGGCGTCGCGCGCGGCCGTCACGCTCGACGTCGGCGCGCAATCCGTCGTGCTGACCATCGCCGACAACGGCTGCGGCTTCGACGCCGAACGCTCGCAGGCCGACGCGCGCCGCGGCATCGGCCTGCGCAACATGCGCGAGCGCCTCGACGCGCTCGGCGGCACGCTGACGATCACGTCGCAGGTCGGCCACACGATCGTCGCCGCGCGCGTGCCGCTGCCCGGCGCCGCGTCATGACGCGCCCCATAACAGGAGACCTTTCACGCATGAGCGCCCCCGACACCGCCCGGCCCGTCGCCCGACTGCTGCTCGTCGACGATCACCCGCTCGTGCGCGACGGCTTGCGGATGCGGCTCGAAGCGGCCGACCTGTCCGTGGTCGGCGAAGCCGGCAACGCCGACGAGGCGCTCGCGCTCGCCGCGTCGCTCGAACCCGATCTCGCGCTGATGGACGTCGGCATGAACGGGATGAACGGCATCACGCTCGCAGGCGTGTTCCACGAGCGCTTTCCGGGCATCCGCGTGCTGATGCTGTCGATGCACGACAACACCGAATACGTGACGCAGGCCGTGCGTGCCGGCGCGAGCGGCTACCTGCTGAAGGATTCGCCCGCGAGCGAGATCGTGCGCGCGATCGGCGCGGTGCTGGGCGGCCAGACGTTCTTCAGCGAAGGGCTCGCCGCGCGGATGATCCACGCGAGCGCGACCGCGTCGCCGCTCGACCGGCTCACGCCACGCGAACGCGACATCCTCGACGCGCTGGCGGAAGGGCTGTCGAGCAAGCAGATCGCGCAGCAGACGGGGCTGTCGGTGCGCACCGTCGAGACGCACCGGCTCAATCTGAAGCGCAAGCTGGAGATCGAAGGGCAGGCCGAGCTGATCAAGTTCGCGGTGGAGCATCGGCGAAGGTAGGCCAGCACGTCAACGGCGTCCACCTCACGATTCGCCGTCCAATTTCATACTCGTCCAATCGACCGCTCCCCGGGTCGATGGAATCCTTTCGCTTGCCGGAACGAGCATCGTGCTCGTGTTTCGCATGACGCCTGCATGAACTCGTCGTGCGGCACCCGGCATCACCGGCAGATATCGGTGATCTAGGCCGAGGAGCGAAATCATGATGCGCCGTATCGCCGTTGTCGGCGACGAGTTGGAAACCGGGGGACACGTCATTGCCTACGCAGGGCCACGATTCACGTTTGGCGACGCTGGCCATCAGGTTGCGCTGATCGGCGGCCTCGCGTTCTGCGAAGCATGCGGAAGTACTGGACAGATTGCCAAGGCCGGCGGACCGAAGCGCATCAAATTCATGGGCGAAACGGCAGCCGATGGCGACATCGTTTTATGTCGGTGCGCGACACCGCCACGCATCGTCGCGGTGCTCTCCGGCAATTCATGGTGCGATGACGAAGCGGAAACGGAAAGCATCGTTTCCTCTGGATCGAATCCGCAAGGCAATGTGACGACCATAGCCACGGGCGTCTATGACGAATGCGTTCGCGCCGTCGGAAACGGCGCAGTGCCGGATTATCCGTACATCATCGAAACATCGGACGGGCGTGTTCACTCGGGCCGACTCGATGCCACCGGATACCTGCCGCGTGTTCATACGAGCCATGAGGGCACGTACACGGTCTATTGGGGCGACGAAGCGCTCGCACGACTGAGCGGAGATGCGTAATGCCAAACGCAAAAACAGTCGTGAAGACAACCACTGTTCAAAACTCTCACAAGGAAGTCCAGCTGAAGTCCGTGACGTTTTCCGAACTCTGGAACAACTATGCTCACGGAAATCCGTACGATGATCCGAACGGGCAGTACAAGAACCAGTGTGCGATCCGGATGAGTGTAACGCTGCACAACGTCGGCATCGAGATGAAGTCGTTTTCGCAGAAACGGGTCCGACCAATGCCAGGCAAGCCGACACTGGGCCGCCTCATGCTCAGAGGAAAACCGACAGCCACACGCGCGTACGAGTTCGCCGAGTGGTTGAAGCTACGGCCGGTCGCCGGCGTACTGGCTCCCGAGAACATTACGGGACGCGATTGGGCGAGCAAGGTAGCAAGTCGAACCGGAATTGTCTTCTTCGATGGCTATTGGCTGCAGGACGGCGATTCGCCGGACAATTTGAGCGGCGGCCATATCGACCTCTGGAATGGAGGCAGGCTCACCGGTTTCGCATCAGGCATTCGGATTTCGTGGAATATTGTCATAGCGGGTTTCTGGTCGGATTTCCGCAACTCAAAAACCATTTTGTTCTTTCCCGTCAAATGAAATTCGTTGCCGCTGTAGCGAGCGCACTTGTCGGCGTAGCCTTCGCCACCTTGATCTGCTGGGGCTCTCTCTACGCATACGGAACATTCGTCCTGCATGGCAGAGGTAGCCTTTTCGATACGAACCCGGAAATCGCGGATGCGTTCTTCGCAGGATGGGGTGGGCTGTCTGCCATCTTTGCGATCGTTTCGGCGAGCATCGTGACTCGCAGGAAATCACGTTAATCCTCGGACATGCGGCCAAGAATAAGACGTGTAGGACTCTCGCTCTTGTACGGGATCGCAGGTCTGGTAACTACCTGGCTCGCATGCTGGATCGGAAGCCGGATCGATTGGCGGATTCATACCGGTTGGCGAATGCACTTCGGTCAGCATTCCTGCCGCGAAATCGATCTCTGTTCACCACCCTGGCCAGTTTTCGCGCTGCTCATCGTGTGGCTGCTCGGCCCATCGCTTGCATTCGCCTTCGCGGGTTGGCGGATCGCGCGTCAACGTGTCACAGCACGAAAATGGGTGCTTTCCTTGGCCGCCTTGGCAACGCCCACGATGCTGATCTACATCGCGTCATATGTGATTCGATAGGTGGCGAGGTTGACCGGTCACGGTCGTTCCGGCCGCGATTGCGTCGAGCACGACACCGGCCCAATACCCTGCTTTCGACTGACTTCACGCCGCACCATCAGCATCACCGCAACCACAATACTGAGGATCCCGGAACACAAAACCGCGATCGAAAACCCGTGCGCCATCGCGTCCCGATACGCACCGAGCAGCGCCGGCCGCCCTGCCGCAAACACATGCTCCATCACCGACTGCCGCGCGAGCGTATCCGCTTGCGCGCTGCCGGCCGCCTGCATCGCGGCCGTCATCCGGCGCAGCGCACCGACGCTCATCACGCTGCCGAGCACCGCGATGCCCATGCTCATCCCGGTCTGACGCAACGCGTTCATCGTCGCCGACGCCATGCCCGCGCGTTCGGCCGGCGCCAGTTCCATCACGGTCATGCCGGTCGCGGGCACCGCGAGCCCCATGCCGACCCCGAGCACCGCCAGCGCGACACCGACCGGCACATACGACGTGTCCGCGCCGAAGCCGGCCATGAGCGCCAGCATCGCGCCGATCAGCCCGTATCCAGCCACCATCAGCGCATGCAACGGAATACGCGCCGCGATGCGCCCGAACAGCATCGACGTGATCGCCGTCATCACGAACTGCGGCATCAGTTGCCAGCCAGCCTCGGCCGGCGTGCGCCCCTGCGCCTGCTGCAGGAACAGCGACAGGAAGAACAAACTGCTGTACCCCGAGAACCCGAGCACGAACGACGCGAGATTGGCTCGCACCAGCCGCCGGTCGCGAAACAGCCAGACCGGCAGCAGCGGCCGCTCGACGCGCGTTTCGACCCGCACGAACACGACGAACGCCACCGCGGCGCCCGCCAGCGGCGCGAGCACCTTCACGTGCGACGCGCCGGCTTCGCCGATACCGATCAGCCCGTACGTGAGCAACCCGAGCCAGGCCACGCTCAGCACCTGGCCGAACGGATCGAACGCCGCATGCTGCGGATGCCGGCGCTCCGGAATGCCCCATGCGCCGAGCAGCACGGTCACGATGCCGATCGGCACGTTGACGAGGAAGATGTTCTGCCATCCGCCGTGCTCGACGAGCAGGCCGCCTGCCAGCGGCCCGAGAATCAGCGCGAGCGCGCTGAACGCGGACCATCCGCCGATCGCGCGGGCGCGCTCGCGCGCATTGGGAAACGCATGCGTGAGGATCGGCATCGCGCCCGGTATCAGCAATGCACCGGCAAACCCCTGGATCGCGCGGCCGGTCAGCAGCGGCTCGATGCTGCCCGCGCATGCGCAAACCACCGATCCGGCCGTAAACAGGACGACGCTGGCGAGCCACACGCGCTTGTGTCCGTAACGATCGCCGAGCGGCCCGGCCGACAGCATGAACGCGGACAGCGCCAGCGCATACGCATTGACGACCCATTGAAGGCCGCCGATATCGGTGCCGAGCGCCGTTTGCAGCGTCGGCAATGCGACGTTGACGATGCTGATGTCGAGCGTGGCGAGAAAGGTGCCGAGACAGGCGGCCAGGACGAGTGCGGCGCGGCGGTAGCGAGGCATGGCGGTCGGCCCTTCACGGGCACGGGGATGAGAATGATTCTCATCATATATATCGACTGACCGTCGGTCAATGGACTGCGTTGGCCGCGAGCGGGGTGCTGGCCTAAACTGCGGGCTTTGCACGAACGGGCGTCGAGCCGCGATGACGGACAGGACAAGGGCAGGGACCACGACAGTGAAGGACGACGCGCCGGCAGGCAAGCCGCGCACGAAGCCGGCGGAAGTACGCCTCGAGGAACTAATGGCGGCGGCCGAGACGCTGTTCCTCGCGCAGGGGGTGGAGGCGACGACCATCAGCGAGATCGTCGAGCACGCGCAGGTCGCGAAAGGCACGTTCTATCACTACTTCGAATCGAAGTCCGACATGCTCGCCGCGCTCGCGCAGCGCTACACGTCGTCGTTCCTCGACCGGCTGCAGCACGCGGTGGACGCATGCGACGCCGACGACTGGCTCGCGCGCCTGCGCGCATGGATCCGCACCAGCATCGAAACCTACGCGGCGACCTACCGCACGCACGACATCGTCTACGCGAACCACCATCACCATGATCGCGCGAATGCCGACAAGAACGCGATCCTCGAGCAGCTCGGCGCGATTCTCGACGGCGGCGCACGGGCCGGCACCTGGCGGCTCGCGCATCCGCAGGTGACCGCGCTGCTGATCTATGCGGGCGTGCATGGCGCGACCGATCACATCATCGCGGCGCCGGAAACGGATCGTGCCGCGTTCGTCGACGCGGTGGTCGACGATTGCCTGCGGATGCTCGGCGCCGGCGCGTAATGCGCCGTCGGCGCACAGCCATGAAAAAGGGCGCCCGAGGGCGCCCTTTGTGCATCCGGACTGCAGCCTGGCAGCGGCTGTCAGTTCGTCCGCGAATTGTGCTTCTGCAGATACGCGATCAGGCCATCGATCCCGCCCGACGCGAGCTGGCTCTTGAACTGCCCCTGGTAGACCTGGATCAGCCACGCACCTGACATGTCGATGTCGTAGATCTTCCAGTCGTTGCCGACCTTGCCGAGACGATAGCCGACCGACTGGCTGTCACCCGGCGTGGTGACCGTCGACTGCACGAGCGCGTCGGCGCCCGACGCGCCGCCGGCCTTGAACGAGAACTTCGCGTCCTGGCTGCCGAGCTGCGCGAGCGACGCGGCGTAGGTGCGCGTCATCAGCAGCTTGAACTGCTTGTACAGCTCCTGCTGCTGTTGCGGCGTGGCCTGCTTCCACGCGTCACCGACCGCGATGCGGGTCGTGCGCTCGAAGTTGGTCGCGGGCAGGAAGCGCTGCTCGACCACCGCCGAGACCTTCGCCATGTCACCGCCGCGTGCGGCCGGATCGGCCTTCATCGCGTTGACGGTGCCCTCGACCGCATTGCGGACGATATCGACCGGCGCACTCTGCGCGAAAGCGGAAACCGACACGGCGGCCGCCGCGACGAAAGCAAACAGATGACGTTTCATACGAATATCGCTCGATGAGAAAAAACGACCGGTTCGTTGCACCGGCCGACGAAGCAAAGTATACCGGGCCTGACGCCCCGGTGTGCCGCCGTGACCGACTGTTACCTTTCAGATCCTTTGTCACAGGCCCGCGGCGGCGCGTCGAAGCAGCGCGGCGCCGTTTATGTAAATATCCCCTTACAAACGGTTCGGCCGGCGGTATCGATTCCGCCGCCGCGAACAAATCTCCTTCCCTTCTCGCAACCCCCAACGTCACGACCGCCGCCACGCTGCGCCGGTATACTTGGCTACTTTGCCCTTTCCAGCCGCTCCCCACCGCCACATGGTGACATCTCTCATCGTCCGACTCGTTGCATGGTCGGTACGCCGACCCGTCTGGGTCGTCGTGCTGTCGCTCGTCATCGCCGCGCTCAGCGGCGTCTATGTCGCGCAGCATTTCAAGATCAACACCGACATCAGCAAGCTCGTCGACGCGGAACCGCAATTTGCCGCGCTCGGCCATGCCGTCGACAAAGCGTTCCCGCAACGCAACGGCACGATCCTCGCGGTTGTCGAGGCGCCCGCGCCCGAATTCGCGAATGCCGCAGCGCAGGCGCTGACCGAAGCGCTGCAGAAGGATGCCGCCGCCGGCCGTATCGGCCAGGTCGCCGAGCCCGGCGGCGGGCCGTTCTTCGACCACAACGGGCTGCTGTTCCTGTCGCCGCAGGAAGTCACCGATACGACCTCGCAGCTCGCGAGCGCGCGCCCGCTCGTCAACGAACTCGCGAAGAACCCGAGCCTGACCGGGCTCGCCACGACGCTCTCCACCACGCTCGGCCAGCCGCTGCTGACCGGCCAGGTGAAGCTGCCCACGATGGCGAAGCTGCTCGCCCGCAGCGCCGCGACGGTCGACGACGTGCTGGCCGGCAAGCCGGCCGCGTTCTCGTGGCGCGCGCTGGTCGACAACGATGCCGCGCGGCAGCCCGCGCGCGCGTTCGTCACCGTGCAGCCCGTGGTCAACTACGGCGCGCTGAAGGCCGGCGCGGAAACCAGCCAGGTGATCCGCGACGCGGCCCGTTCGATCGACCTCGAGAAGCGCTACGGCGCCGTCGTGCGCCTGACCGGCGAACAGCCGCTCGCCGACGACGAATTCGCATCGGTCGAGGATGGCGCGGCGCTCAACGGCGTCTTCACGCTGCTCGCCGTGCTCGTCATCCTGTGGCTCGCGCTGCGCTCGAAGCGGATGATCGGCTCGGTGCTCGTCACGCTGTTCGTCGGCCTCGTCGTGACCGCCGCGCTCGGCCTCGCGATGGTCGGCTCGCTGAACATGATCTCGGTCGCGTTCATGGTGCTGTTCGTCGGCCTCGGCGTCGATTTCTCGATCCAGTACGGCGTGAAGTACCGCGAGGAGCGCTTCCGCGATCCGCGCATCGACCACGCGCTGATCGGCGCCGCGCACTCGATGGGCATGCCGCTCGCGCTGGCCACCGCGGCCGTCGCGGCGAGCTTCTTCTCGTTCATCCCCACCGCCTATCGCGGCGTGTCCGAGCTCGGCCTGATCGCGGGCGTCGGGATGTTCGTCGCGCTGCTCACCACGATCACGCTGCTGCCCGCGTTGCTGCGCCTGTTCGCGCCGCCGGGCGAATCGAAGACGCCGGGCTTTCCGTGGCTCGCGCCGGTCGACGATTACCTCGATCGCCATCGCAAGCCGATCCTGATCGGCACGCTCGTGGTCGTGATCGGCGCGCTGCCGCTGCTCGCGTTCCTGCGCTTCGACTTCAACCCGCTGCACCTGAAGGACCCGAACAGCGAATCGATGGCGACGCTGCTCGCCCTGAAGGATTCGCCGGAAGCCGCCGTCAACGACGTCACGCTGCTCGCGCCGTCGCTCGCGGAGGCCGATGCGGCCGCGAAGCGCCTCGACGCGCTGCCCGAGGTCGGCCGCACGACCACGCTGTCGACCTTCATCCCCGCCGACCAGCCGGCCAAGCGCGCGGCGATCGCCGCCGCCGCGAGCGACCTGCTGCCTGCGCTGACGCAGCCGCCCGCGCCG
>NZ_VWWH01000127.1:0-14748 GCF_011753045.1 Burkholderia sp. Ap-955 | reverse complement strand
TGCGGTGCGGCCGACGCGCGGGCGCGTCGTGCTGCACGGCGTCGAGCTGCGCGGGCGCGGGCCGGTGGTCGCGAGCCGGCTCGGCATCGGCCGAAGTTTCCAGCAGACGAGCGCATTCGCGCGGCTGACCGTGTTCGACAACCTGCGCTGCGCGGCGCTGCATGCGCCGGCCGAACGGCGGCGCTGGTGGAACCGGCTGCGCGAATCGGCGTCGGTCGATCTCGCGGCCGGGCGCGTGCTGCACGACATCGGCCTCGATGCGCACCGCGACACGCCGGCCGGCGAACTGAGCTACGCGGAACAGCGCGCGCTCGATCTCGGGATCGCACTCGCGAGCGGCGCGCGCACGCTGCTGCTCGACGAGCCGACGGCCGGGATGAGCCGCGCGCAGGCGGCGCGGATGATCGCGTTGATTCGCGCAACGACGCAGGGGCGCACGGTCCTGCTGATCGAACACGACATGGATGCGGTGTTCGGCTTCGCCGAACGCATCACGGTGCTCGTGCGCGGCACGGTGGTCGCGACCGGCGCGCCCGATGCGATCCGCACCGATCCGGCCGTGCGTGCCGCCTATCTGGGCGAGGGCGGCCCATGAGCGCGTTGCTCGACATTCGCGGCCTGCGCGCGTGGTACGGGCTGCAACCCGTGCTCGACGGCGTCGACCTCGCGCTCGCGCCGGGCGAGACGCTCGCGCTGCTCGGCCGCAACGGCTCGGGGCGCTCGACGCTCGCGAAGGCCGTGATGGGGCTCGTGCGCACGGCCGGCTCGGTGCGCATCGGCGGCGTCGAATGCGTGGGGGCGCGCACGTTCGAGATCGCGCGGCGCGGCGTTGCTTACGTCGCCGAAAGCCGCGACGTGTTCCCGCTGCTGACGGTACGCGACAACCTGCGGCTCGGGCTGCGCGGCGCCAGCGGCGCGGCCGAACGGACGGCGCTCGAACGGTTGTTCGACCGCTTTCCGTTGCTGGCCGCGCGCGCGGACGTGAAAGCGGGGCGGCTGTCGGGCGGCGAGCAGCAGGTGCTCGCGCTGGTGCGGGCGCTGGCCGGCCGCCCGCGCGTGCTGATCGTCGACGAACCGGCCGAAGGGCTCGCGCCGCTCGCGGTCGACGAAGTCGGCACGTGCCTTGCCGCGCTGCAGGCGGACGGTGTCGCGATCGTGCTGATCGAGCAGCGGCTGCAGTTCGCGCCGCGGCTCGCGCGGCGCGTCGCGGTCATGGGGCGCGGACGGATCGTCTACGACGGTGCGCTCGACGGCCTGGGCGGCGACGTCGCGAACGCATGGCTGAGCGCCGGCTGACGGCGCGCGAGCGATTGTTCGGAAAACGCTGCCAGTCAATTCGTGTCGAGCCGCTTTATCGCTGCGGTGCCGCACCGTAAATTGCCAGCCATACCGGTTGCATATCGACGAAACGACGAAACGACGCAACGACGCAGCAACGCGGCAGCCGGCGCCATCCATCGAAAGTCTTGGACTGAGGAATGAAATCATGAGCAAGCTGGCAAACAAGGTCGCGATCGTCACGGGCGGCTCGAAGGGCATCGGCGCGGCGATCGCGAAGGCACTGGCCGCGGAAGGCGCGTCGGTCGTCGTCAACTACGCGAGCAGCAAGGCGGGCGCCGATGCGGTCGTCAGCGCGATCGTCGAAGCCGGCGGCCGCGCGGTCGCGGTGGGCGGCGACGTGTCGAAGGCGGCGGATGCGCAGCGCATCGTCGATACGGCGATCGACACGTACGGCCGTCTCGACGTGCTCGTCAACAATTCCGGCGTGTACGAATTCGCGCCGATCGAAGCGATCACCGAAGAGCACTACCGCCGTCAGTTCGACACGAACGTGTTCGGCGTGCTGCTGACCACGCAGGCAGCGGTCAAGCATCTCGGCGAAGGCGCGAGCATCATCAACATCAGCTCGGTGGTGACCAGCATCACGCCGCCTGCCAGCGCCGTGTACAGCGGTACGAAGGGCGCGGTCGACGCGATCACCGGCGTGCTCGCGCTCGAACTCGCGCCGCGCAAGATCCGCGTGAACGCGATCAACCCGGGGATGGTCGTGACCGAAGGCACGCATAGCGCGGGCATCATCGGTTCCGATCTCGAAGCGCAGGTGCTCGGCCAGACGCCGCTCGGCCGCCTCGGCGAGCCGGACGACATCGCGTCGGTCGCCGTGTTCCTCGCATCGGACGATGCACGCTGGATGACCGGCGAGCACCTCGTCGTGAGCGGCGGGTTGAACTGACCGGATCACGCCGCCCCGGCAGCAGGGGCGACGAAATCCGGCGGACGCTGCGGCGAGTCTGCTTCGGCAGATCACGCAGCGTGCCGCCGGTTGCCGTGCGACCCACGGCATTCGATGTACGCATGCGGGATGACTACGATTCCTGTAGAGGCCGCCCTCTGATCCCGCATCGCACCGCGGCATAAAACTGTCATGCGACGTGCGTGGCGACGGTGCATCCCGCTTGCCGTGCATGACTGAAGCCATCTCCCCGAATTCTCTTCGATCGCCCGTCGCGTAAGGCTGACGGGCGTTTCCCGTGCCGCGTCACCCTTTCGACAGGTGCCGGTTCGGTGCGTCACGCGCATGCCACCCATTCAAGTTGCGAATGTGTGCATCGCAACAATCCATTTCATCCGCGGCGCGCCGAGCGGTATGGTGAACGCACGTTCGACATTCATCGAACGATGCACATTCACCACGCGAAGGCGCCATGAAAACGACTCACGATCGATCCGGGCACGCGGCACGTCCAACCGCCGGCGGCCCGCCCGAAGGCGGCGACGACCGACGCAACGCAGGTCTGCGCCTGCCGGCGAAGCTGGTGGGTCCGATCGTGCTCGGCACGCTGCTCAACGCGCTGAACTCGTCGATGATCGCGGTCGCGCTCGTCAGCATCCAGCAGGCATTCGCGCCGCACGGCGCCGCGCAGGCGCGCATCGACACGCTCTGGCTCGTGTCGGGTCTCTATCTCGCGACGGCCGCCGGCCAGCCGACGATGGGGCGGCTCGCCGATCGCTTCGGTGCGAAGCGGATCTTCTGTATCGGCCTCGCGATCGTGCTGGTCGCGTCGTCGCTTGCGCCGTTCGCACCGACGCTCGGCTGGCTGATCGCGTCGCGCGTCGCGCTCGGCATCGGCACGTCCGCCGCCTATCCGGCCGGCATGGCGATGATTCGTGTGTGGTCGCAGCGGCACGCGAACGGCGCGACGCCGACGGGCGGCCTCGGCGCGATCTCGATCGCGGCACAGGTGGCCGTCGCGTTCGGCCCGCCGCTCGGCGGCGCGCTCGTGCAGTTCGCCGGCTGGCGCGCGATCTTCTGGATCAACGTGCCGATCGTGCTGGCCGCGTTCCTGTTCGCGTGGCTGTGGATTCCGGCCGACCCGGCTTATCGCGGCGCGCAGGCGCGCACCACGCTGCGCGGCACGCTGACGGAACTGGATCTGCCGGGCGTGGCGTTGTTCGTGCTGACACTCGCGAGCCTGCTGCTGTTCCTGCAATCGGTGACGCGCGAACCCGACTGGCTGCTGCTGGCCGCGACGCTCGTGCTGGTGCCGCTCCTGATCCACCGCGAGCGCCAGGCCGCGGCGCCGCTGATCGACATTCGCATGCTGGCGGAAAACCGTCCGCTGCTCGGCACGTACCTGCGCTGCGTCGGCACCTATGCGGTGTTCTACGCGATCTTCTACGCGCTGCCGATGTGGCTGCAGGAGGCGAGGGGGCTATCAGCCGCCGATGCCGGGATCGTGATGCTGCCGGTCGCCGGCATCGGCACCGTCACGACGATGGTCGCGACCCGCATCGTGCACCGTCACGGCGCGCGCCCGGTGCTGGTCATCGGTTCCGCGCTGCTCTGCATCGGCAGCGTCGTGATGAGCCAGATGACGAGCAGCCTGCCGATCGCTGCGATCGTCGTGCTGTCCATCGTGTTTGGTATTCCTAATGGTTTCAACAATCTCGGCAACCAGGCCACGCTCTACCAGAGTACGCCGCACGACCGGATCGGCACGGCCTCGGGGCTGTATCGCACCGCGCAGTACGTCGGCGGCAGCCTGTCGTTCGCGCTCGTCGGTCTCGCGCTCGGCCATCCGGCGAGCGATCACGGCCTGCGCGAGCTTGCCGTCGTCCTGGCGGTCATCAGCGTGCTGCTGTTGCTCAATGCCGTATCGAGCCGGCACCTCGACGCCGCCGTTTCTTCCGTTCCACAACAAAAGTGAGGGTTTTACATGTCCATTCCGACGCTCAATCGCACCGCCGCGCTCGTCGCCATCGATCTGCAGAACGGTATCGTCTCGCTGCCGGTCACGCCCTACACCGGCGCACAGGTGGTCGCGAAGACGGTCGAGCTGGCGGCGGCTTTTCGCGCGCTGGGGTTGCCCGTCATCTACGTGCACACGAGCTACCTGCCGGACGGTGGCGTGGCGCTGAAGGTGAAGACGGATGCGCCGTCGCCGCCGCCGAATCTCGATCCCGAATGGAGCGCGTTCGCGCCGGCGCTCGGCGTGCAGCCGTCCGACATCGTCGTGACGAAGCATCAGTGGGGCGCGTTCACCGGCACCGACCTGGACGTGCAGCTGCGTCGCCGCGGCATCACCGACATCGTGCTGACGGGCATCGCGACCAACATCGGCGTCGAATCGACGGCGCGCCAGGCGTACGAAAACAACTACAACGTCGTCGTCGTGAGCGACGCGGTCAGCACCTCGTCGGCCGATGCGCAGACGTTTGCGCTGACCCAGATCTTCCCGAAGCTCGGGCAGGTCGCGGCGGCGGCGGACGTGGAGGCGGCACTGGAGCAGGCCCAGTCGCGCTGAAGCCGGCGAGTCGTTCGGCGCGCTTTTTCACATACCAGTCGTTTACCGAGGAATGACGATGATCAAGACCGATGCATGGGTTCTTTACGCAGGACCGGAACCGACCCGCCAGCAGCCGCCCGTCGCGGGCGAGCTGCGCCGCGAGACCTTCGAATTTTCCAGTCTCGAAGCCGACGAGGTGCTCGTCGAGCCGCTGTACGGATCGTGGGAAGCGAACCTCGACCACGCGCTGTCGCGTAATCCGGTCGACATCTGCCGCCAGCGCCGCGAGGACAAGATCGTGCTGGGCAACGGCGCGCTGGTGCGTGTCCTGGAGCGCGGCAGCGCGGTCGGTACGCTGAAGGACGGCGAGATCTGCATGGTGATGCCGTTCGGCAAGCGCGACGAATACGGGTTCGCCGAACTCGTCTACGCGTACGACGCGCCGGGCACGATCGGCGTGATGGCGCAGCGCACCAAGATGCGCGCCGACAACCTGGTGCCGGTGCCGACCGACAGCCGTCACTCGCTGCTGCAATGGGCGACCTACGGCCGCTACTTCACCGCATGGGACAACTGGAAGGTCGCGTCGACGTGCTGGCGTTCGCAATTGCCGGACGTCGATCCGGCCGACTATCTGGTGTTCGGCTGGGGCGGCGGCACGACGCTGGCCGAGTTGCAGCTGGCGAAGCGCGAGGGCTTTCGCGTCGCGATGACGGCGAGCAACGATCGCCGGCTCGAGGAACTCGCGAAGCTTGGCATCACGCCGGTCGACCGCCGCAAGTTTCCGGATCTCGCGTACGACGAGGCGCGCTACCGCGCCGATCCGGAATATCAGGCACGTTACCGGGAGTCGGAGCGCATCTTTGCCGAAACGATCGCCGAGCTGAGCGGCGGCCGCGGCGTCGCGATCTTCCTCGACAATCTCGGCGGCGCGCTGTATCGCGCGACGATGCGTGTGACGGGCCGCACCGGCATCGTCGCAACCGTCGGCTGGAAAACCGGGATGCGTCTGTGGAACCTGCGCGCGACGGAATGCATCAACCGCCGCCTGCACATCCACACGCACGCGTGGCGTTACGACGACAGCATCACGATCCGCGACTTCCAGGAATCCACCGGCTGGATCGGCCAGGAACCGACCGAGATCTTCGATTTCGACGACGTGCCGAAGCTGGCGTCCGATTACCTGAACGGGAAGATCGAGACGTATTTCCCGATCTATCGGATCAACGCGGTCTAAGCCGCGGGTCGCGCGCCGTGCCTGCCTCGTCGCACGATGTTTAGTCATGCAGACGATGGCGACGCACGGCGCGCCGTGCAATCCATCTCGTAGGAGAACGCCATGGCCTCAGTGGAAACCGGGGAGGTCGACGCCGGCACGGCGTCGGACAGCTCCAGCCGCGCGCCGCTCGGCGGCATTCGCGTGATCGACGCCGCGACGCTGTTCGCCGGCCCGCTCGCGGCGACGATGCTCGCCGACTACGGTGCCGACGTGATCAAGGTGGAGCATCCGACGGGCGATCCGGCGCGCAAGTACGGCGCGCGCCGCGACGACGTCCCGTTGTGGTGGAAGGTGGTCGCGCGCAACAAGCGGGCGGTCACGCTGAATCTCGGCACGGCCGACGGCCAGCGGATCTTCCGCGAGCTGGCGGCGCAGGCCGACGTCGTGGTCGAGAATTTCCGGCCCGGCACGCTGGAGCGCTGGGGGCTCGGCTACGACGTGCTGTCCGCGATCAATCCGCGGCTCGTGCTGGTCCGGGTGACGGGCTTTGGCCAGTTCGGCCCGTATGCGCGCCGCCCGGGCTTCGGCACGCTCGCGGAGGCGATGAGCGGGCTGGCGGCGGCGACCGGCGAGGCAGGCGGACCGCCGCTGCTTCCGTCGTTTCCATTGGCGGACACGGTGGCGGGGCTGACCGCCGCGTTCGCGATCATGACGGCGCTGAAGGCGCGCGATCGCACCGGACGCGGGCAGGTGGTCGATCTCGCGATCATCGAGACGATGCTGGCGGCGATGGGCGCGCAGGTCGCGAGCTACGACCAGACGGGGCGCGTGCCCGAGCGCACCGGCAACCGCTCGCCGAACAATTCGCCGCGCGGCGTGTATCGCACGTCGGACGGCAAGTGGGTCGCGCTGTCGACGTCGGCGCACAGCATCGCCGAGCGCGTGATGCGGCTCGTCGGCCGCGCCGACCTGATCGACCAGCCATGGTTCGCGAGCGGCGTCGAGCGCGCGAAGCATGCGGACGAACTGGACGCGGCGGTCGGCGGCTGGATCGGGCAGCGCACGCGCGCCGAGGTGCTCGATGAGTTCGAACGCGCGGAGGCGGCCGTCGCGCCGATCTACGACGTGGCCGACGTGCTCGACGATCCGCAGTATGCGGCGCTCGGCTCGGTCGTATCGGTGGCCGACACCGAACTGGGCGCGTTCCGCACGCACAACGTGCCGTTCCGGCTGTCCGATACCCCCGGCGCGATCCGCTGGGGCGGGCCGTCGCGCGGCGCGCACAACGATGAAGTATTCGGCGCATTGGGACTGGAACCGCAGGACCTAGCCGATTTGACCGAACGAGGTGTGATTTGAAACAGAGCGCAACCTGCCGCAGCTATCTGTACGTGCCTGCGCACAAGACGCAGGTGGTCGAGAAGGCCTATGCGAGCGACGCCGATGCGATCGTGCTGGATCTCGAGGACGCCGTGCCGGCGAGCCACAAGATCGACGCCCGCAAGGCCGCCGCCGCGATCCTCGCAGGCGGCCCGCCGAAGCCGACCTACGTGCGCGTCAACCCGATCGGGAGTCCATGGTGCCGCGACGACGTCGAGGCGATCGCACTGCCCGCGCTGCAGGCGCTGCGTCTGCCGAAGTGCGATTTTCCCGCGCATATCCAGGAAGTCGCGGGCTGGCTC
Source organism: Burkholderia sp. Ap-955 (assembly GCF_011753045.1). Taxonomy (NCBI): domain Bacteria; kingdom Pseudomonadati; phylum Pseudomonadota; class Betaproteobacteria; order Burkholderiales; family Burkholderiaceae; genus Burkholderia; species Burkholderia sp. Ap-955. Next base: position 7,057 of record NZ_VWWH01000127.1, on the reverse strand, counting down.
GATGCGCTCGGCAGCGAAGCGGGGATCCAGATCCTGATCGAATCGGCGTATGGCGTGGAGACGGCTTACCAGCTCGCGACCGCGTCGCCGCGGCTGGAGCGGATCGGGCTCGGCGAAAGCGATCTGCGCGCCGACCTGCGGATCGGCGTCGACAACTTCACGCTCGAAGTGTGTCGCGCGCGCTGCGTGGTGGTGTCGCGCGCGGCGGGGCTGAACGGGCCGATCCAGACGGTTTATCACACGCTGAACGATCTCGACGGTCTGAAGGAGTCGACGTTGCGCGCGAAATCGATGGGGTTCGTCGGCCGCTTCGCGATTCATCCTTCGCAGGTTCCGGTCATCAACGCGGTGTTCACGCCGTCGGATGAAGAAATCCGCGCGGCCGAGCGCGTGCTGGAGGCGGTCGATGCAGCGGACGGCGAATCGTCGGTGTTCGTGCTGCCCGACGGCCGCGTGGTGGCGCCGCCGCTGATCGCGAACGCGCGCGTGACGCTCGCGCTGGCGACCCATCTCCGGCGCGACGGAGCACCGGCATGAACGCGCCCGACACGCTTACCGCCCCGGCCGCGGTCGCCGGGCCCGTGAGTCCGGACGGCATCATCGGCGCGCTCGGTCGCTTCGCGGCGGCGGTGCGCACCGATGGGCTCGACCGCACACTGCGCGTCGAGGCGGCCGCCCGCGTGCTCGACCTGGTCGGCAACAGCCTGATCGCGCACGACGAGCCCGTCGCACAGTCCGTGCTGCAGGTTGCGCGGCGCTGGGCCGGCAATGGTCCTGCGACCGTGATCGGCGCGCCCGACCGGCTGCCGGCCGCGAGCGCCGCGCTCGTCAACGGCACGCTTGCGCACGCGATGGATTTCGACGACTCGCACATGCTGTCGGTGCTGCATCCGAGCGCGTCGGTGATTCCGGCCGCGCTTGCCGCCGCACAGGCGAGCGGCGCGTCGGGCACGGCGTTGCTCGATGCGATCACGGTGGGCACCGAAATCTGCATCCGGCTCGGCGTGGCCGCCTACAACCCGCAGATCGGCAATTCGGTGTTCTTCGAGCGCGGCCAGCATGCGACGTCGATCTGCGGGACGGTCGGCGCCGCCGCGGCCGCGGCGATGCTGCTCGGGCTCGACGCCGCGCAAATCGCCGCCGCGCTCGGCATTGCCGCGAGCATGGGCGCGGGCCTGCTCGAAGCCAATCGCACCGGCGGCTCCGTGAAGCGGATCCACTGCGGCTGGGCCGCGCATGCGGGCGTGAGCGCGGCGGAACTGGCGGGCGCGGGCGTGACCGCGCCGCCGACCGCGCTCGAAGGCCGCTTTGGCTTCTTCCGCGCGTGGTGCGGCGAGCTGGCCGACGTCGACGCGGTGCTGCGCGAACTCGGTGTCGACTGGGAGACGAGCCGGATCATCTTCAAGCCGTATCCGTGCAACCACTTCACGCATCCTGGCATCGACGCGGCATTGCAGTTGAAGGCGCAGGGCGTGACGGCCGACGATGTGGTGTCCGCCGAACTGCGGGTCGCGACGTCGACGCTGCGCACGATCGGCGAGCCGCCCGCGCTGAAGGCCAACCCGCCGGACGGGTATGCGGCGGCGTTCTCGGGGCCGTACACCGTCGCGGCCGCGCTGCTGGGCGGCGGCGGGCTCGGTGTCTGGTTCGACGATTTCGACGACACGCTCGTGCGGGATCCCGCGCGCCGTGCGCTGGCCGCGAAGGTGCGCTGCGTCGGCGATCCGTGGTGCGACGAGCGGTTCCCGCATTTCCTGCCCGCCGTGCTGCGGGTGGAACTGCGCGACGGACAGGTGCTCGAGGCGCGCGTCGAGTCGAGCAAGGGCACCAATGCGCGGCCGCTGACCGAACAGGAACTCGTCGCGAAATTCGTACTCGCGGCGAGTTCGACGATCGGCCTGCCTCGCGCGCTCGAACTGCGCGACGCGGTGCAGGCGCTCGCCGACGACGCGCCGCTCGATGGGCTGGCGGCGTTGACGTCCGGCGCGCATGCGAACCCGAAAGGAGGAGATCCATCTTGAGCACACCACGCTGGAACAAGCGGCCGCCCGGCTCGAACTGGGGCGATTTCGGTCCGGACGACCAGAAAGGACGGCTCAACTGGCTGACCCCGGACAACGTGCGGCAGGGCGTTGCCGAGGTGCGCGAAGGCCTGTCGTTTTCGCTGAGCCTGCCGCTCGATGTGCCGCGCGGCGGCGGGCTGAACGCACGCCGCCGGCCACCGGCGATCATGCCGGCGCTGCTGGGCGGCAAGCCGTACTTCGGCTATCGCGCGGATGAACAGGTTGCAAACGCAACCGACGTGGTCTGCGACGATTCCTTCTGCATGCATTCGCAGTTCTCGACGCAATGGGACGGCCTCGCGCATGTCGGCGGCGTATTCGATGCGGACGGCGACGGCGTGCCTGAAATCGTGTTCTACAACGGCTTCCGGATGGGCGAGCATCTGCGGGTGCCGCAGGAGGGCGACGCCACCGGCGGCGCGCGCGCGCTCGGCATCGAGGTGATGGCACGGACCGGCGTGCAGGGGCGCGGCGTGCTGATCGACCTGCGGCATCACTTCGGCGTCGCCCGTACGAAAGTCGGCTACGCGCAGCTGATGCGCGTGATGGAAGAAGACGACGTGCGCGTCGAGCAGGGCGACATCGTCTGCATTCACACCGGTTTCGCCGATCTGCTGCTGAACGACGAAAGCGGGTCGCCCGCGACCGTCGCGAGTGCGTGCGTACTGGACAGCAGCGACGCCCGCCTGCTGCAGTGGATCGACGAGTCGCGGCTCGCCGCGCTCGTGGCCGACAACCATGCGATCGAGGAGCGGCCGCAACATGCGCAGCCGCTCGCGCAGCCGGGTGCGTTGATGCCGCTGCACGAGCTGTGCCTGTTCAAGCTCGGCATCCACCTCGGCGAGCTGTGGCATCTGACGCCGCTCGCGAACTGGCTGCGTGCGCATCGGCGCAACCGGTTCCTGCTGACCGCGCCCCCGCTGCATATCCGGGGCCTGGTCGGTGCGCCGGTGAATCCGGTCGCGACGGTCTGACGCGCGGGCGGACGGCGGCCCGTACGCGCGTGCCGGCGCGAACCGTTTCCATCCATCGATTGCCGATTTCGATTGACTCGTTTTTTTAAAAAATTCCTGGAAAACGAGTCATTTAAATCAAAAACCGAATCAATGGCGGCAGGTATATAAAAAATATTGAAACGTCAAGATTGGACTATTCTCGTTTATTGAACTAAATATCAGGGGAATTCCCCATTGCGATAATCGTGAACCGGGGAGGGCGATTAACCCGTTTAGTGGATGGTCACAATCATGAATCTACGTTCGATCGACCTGAACCTGCTGGTCATACTCGATGCGCTGCTGACCGAGAAACAGGTGACACGGGCCGGCCTGAAGGTCGGCCTGACGCAGCCGGCGGTCAGCAATGCGCTGTCGCGGCTGCGGTATCTGTTCAACGACGAGATCCTCGCGCGCGGCGCGATAGGGCTGGAACTGACCCCGCGCGCCCAGGCGCTGATCTCGCCGGTCCGGCAAATCATGCAACAAATAGAAGAATTGTTTGAATCGGATTATCAATTCCATCCTTTTACATCGGAACGTCATTTCACGGTCCGCATGTCGGACCTGACCGAATTGCTGCTGCTGCCCGCATTGCTGCGGCGCATGCGTACGGCGGCGCCGAACATCAGCCTGGACGTCGTGCATCCGAGCGCCGCCAAGACGGCCGAAGCGCTCGAAGCGGGGCGGCTCGACATGGCGATCAGCGCGGGCCTCGAGCATGCCGGCACGCTGTCGTCGGAAACCGTATTTCACGACCGGCTGGTCTGCATGCTGAGCCGCAAGCATCCCGACGCGGACAAGCCGCTGACGCTCGAACGGTTCCTCGCGCTCGACTTCCTCAACGTATCGATCAACCCGGTCGACCACAGCCTGATCGACAACCTGCTCGCGAACATGGGCTGCAAGCGCCGCATCGTGCTCAACGTGCCGCACTGGCTCGTCGTGCCGAACATGCTCGATGCGCTGCCGTACGCGGTGATCATGTCGGAGCGGCACGCGCTGAGCCTCGGCGATCCGCGCCTCGTGATCCGCGAACTGCCGCTCGCGATGGAGCCGGTCACGTGGTCGCTGTACTGGCATCACCGGTACGATGCGAGCAACGCGCACGGCTGGATGCGTCGCATGATCATTGCGGTCGCGGAGTCGCTCGAGGACGACGTCGCGGCGGACGCGTTCAGCGTCGGCTGAGCGTGAAGCCGCGTGGTGCCTCGTGGTGCCGGCCGTGCACGGGTCAGCCCATGACGAACAGCGGCGGCAGCGTCGCGACGTCGGGCTGTTCGTCGAGGCGCCACAGATAATCGAGCGCGGCACGCATCCGTGCCGCGCTCCAGTGCGGCCGGCAGTTCTTCATGAACTTCGCTTCGTAGTCGTCGCGCTGCATCGGTTGCGTCGGCGAACCCGGCAGGTCGTCCACCTGCTTCGCATGAATCGCGCCGTCGTCGCACACGGCCGTCACGCGATTCGGCGCATGCGCGGGATAGCGGGCCGTCAGCGCCGGATCGGCGCTGACCGTGATTTTTCCGACCAGCGCGCGCAATGCCGGGTCGCGCAGCGCGGCGCTCGCATAGCTTCGGGTCGTGATGTCGCCGTCGAGCATCGCCCGCGCGACGATGTAAGGCAGGCTGTGATCGGCGGTCTCGTGGGTCGATGGCGCCCATTTCTCCGGATCGCGGCCGGCCGTCACGTAGCCGACTTCGGTCGTGTGGATCTCGATGCGGCGGATGCGCCGCAGGTCGCCGACCTGGGCGGCGACAGCGAGCGCGGCCGGAATCGCCGTTTGCGTGAGCCCTTGCGCCGGATAGAACTTCACGAAGCATCGGCCGATCCGGAACGCGCCGCCGCGCCCGCCGAATTCGCCCGTATCGAGCGTGAACGGCCCGGATACCCGCTCGAAGAACCCGGCCGTCCCTTCGAAGATCGGCGCGGGGCCGGTGAGGCCGGCGCGGGCGAGTTCGGTCGAAAACACCGCGTTGCGCGCCGCGTCCGCGTCGGCGAGCGCTTTCCAGTTGGACAACTGCTGCACCCGTGTCTGGTTCAGCGCGAGATGGCTGTTGATCGACAGGTTGACCGCCTGCACGAGTTGCGGCGCGGGCAGGCGCATCAGTTTCCCCGTGGCGAGCGCGACGGCGGGCAGGCTGTAGCAGGTGTGGTCCCAGCCGCGCGGGCTGATGGCGGCGGCGTCCATCAGCCGGCACGCGATTTCGTACGCGATCGCGATCGACAGGATCAGGTCGCGGCCGGTGGCGTGCTGCGCTTCGGCGACCGCGAGGCACGCGGCGACGTTGTCGCTCGGATGGCCGGTTTCCTTGCCGGCATACGCATCGTTGAAATCGAAGTAGCGCAGCGCCGTGCCGGTTGCGAATGCGGCGAGATCGGGGTTCGTGCGCCGGTTCGTCCCGATCACGGTCGCGACACCACCGGGCGAGGCGAGCGCCGCATTGCGCGCGATGCGCACGGGCGGCTCGTCATACGCGGCGATCGCGCAGCCGAGTGCGTCGATCAGATGCGCCTTGATCGTCTCGACCGTCGCGGCGTCGAGGTCGCGATACTGCAGCCCGGCTGCATAGTCGGCGAGCTGCCGCGCGAGTTCGGGCCGGTCGGTGTCGCGCAGGTCGGCACGCGCGGCGCCGCTGGCGGCGGGTGACGCATCGGCGCGGGCGCGCATGACGGGCAGTGTCAGCGCAGCGCCGGTCAGGGCGGAAAGGAAATGGCGGCGGTTCATGGTTCTGGACTCCGAAGGTGTCAGGTGCGGGGAGGGGCGGCGATGTCAGAACGCCTTGCGCAGGCCGAGCGCGACGCCCGCACTGCCCGAGCGATCGGCGGCGAGCGAGTAGTGCAGGAAGTTGTAGTTGTCGTTGTCGAAATCGAGCGCGGCGCGATGCGCGTAGCCGCCCGCCAGGTACAGCGTCACCGTCTTCGACACGAAGTAGTTCAACTGCAGCGTGACCTGCTGCGGACTGACGGGACGCGATGCCGGCGCGGGTGCATGGGCGGGATTCTGCGTACGGATGTGTTCGTAATAGACCGCGCCGATCACCTGCAGGAAATCGGTGATCGCGTAACGGACGCCGGCCCACCAGAACGTGAAGTTCGTCACGACCGACGGCGCGGCGATGTCGCTGCGCGCGTGTTCGACACCGGCCAGCAGTTGGGCGCGGCCGAGCGGCACGAGTGCGGAAGCGGCGTAGCGGCGGAAATGCGCGAAGCCGCCGGGCTGCGGCGTGTGGACATCGTCGAACGCCGCGGCGAACGAGAACGCATCGCCGGCGTAGTCGAAGCCTGCGCCGTACGCGGCGTTCGACTGGAACGCGCCCGCCGTGCCGCTGAACGCGTAGTGCGTTTCGAGCGTCAGCGCGCCGAGCTTCGCCAGGTATTTGACGACGTTGTTCTCGCGATAGTTGATGCCGACGATCGCGCCGTCCGGCTCGTACAGCGTCGAATAGGCGCCCGTCGGCGAATAGCGCTCCATGATGTCGAACAGCGTCGTGTACTGGCGGCCGAGCCGCAGTGCGCCCCAGCGGTCGTGCTGCAGTGCGACCCACGCGGAGCGGTCGAAGCCGCCCGAGCCGGCACCGGTACCGTTGGTCAGGTTGATGCTGCTTTCGACGCGAAACGCCGCCTGCCAGCCGCCGCCGAGATTCTCGACGCCCTTCAGGCCCCAGCGCGAACCGCTCTTGCCGCCCGACGCCATCCGCACGAGCGATGCCGACGATTTGCCGTCCGGTGCCACCTGGCCGGTGAGGAATTCGGTGTACACGTCGGCGACGCCATACAGCGTGAGGCTGCTTTGCGCGCAGGCGCCGGCCGATACGAGGCCCAGTCCGCACAATGCGGACATTCGCTTGCCCATGGGGCTGTCTCCTTGTTTGAGGTTGTTGTTCTCCATGCGCCGCGCGGGTCGAGACGCGCGGCGCCGCAGCGCTATCCGGGGCGGACGGCGAACGGGGCGTGCCGCGCCGGGCCGCTCGCGCGCGTCGGGCGACGTACGCGGGCGAA